>JACPVK010000363.1 GCA_016191795.1 Gammaproteobacteria bacterium | reverse complement strand
CTCTACCTCCTGTGACCCACATGGATGTGGGAAATGCCAAAGCGATGTTGGAACATCGCTGGCCATCCGTGCAGTCGTCCGTGGTGAGAAAATAAGGATGGTATTCTTTTCATGCGACTCGTTAGTAAGCTTTGTCTGAATGACAATGCCGGAATGCAGAAAACAACGCCATCAACACGATTTGATCACAACTTAAAATGCGCCACTTCATTTTGAAGTTGATGAGCCATATCCAGAATATTGTGGCAGGTTTGTGAAGTTTGCCCGATAGTACTACTAGCCTCACGCGCCATGTTTGCAATGATTTCAATACGGTTGGTAATGGCGCCTGTGGCTTCACTCTCCACCTGAGTTGATTGAGCAATCTGGCTGATCATTTCAGATACCTGTCGCACACTGATATTTATTTGCTTTAACGACTCCCCTGCCGAGTTAGCCTTGGCCACCCCAATGGACACCTGTGAGCTACCTCGATTCATGGCAGTAACAGCGCTGCTGGTGTCGTGCTGAATTGCCGAAATCATGTCGGAGATTTCGGTGGTGGCCGCGGTTGTACGTTGCGCCAGACTTCTCACTTCATCTGCTACCACCGCAAAACCACGACCTTGCTCACCGGCCCTGGCGGCTTCAATAGCGGCATTGAGTGCCAGCAAATTGGTTTGATCGGCAATGCTTTTTATCACTTTAACAATGGCACCAATCTCGTCCGAGCGTTTACCTAGTAAATCAATTAATTCGGAAGATTCATGTACTGTTTTTGAAATATCCTGAATACTGCCAACCGCTTCGTTAACCGCGACCTGTCCCTTGTTTGCCAGATCACTCGCATTACGGGCTGCATCCGTTATATCCACCGTTTTTTGTACAATCTCTTTAACCATCTCATTAAGATTTTCGACAGAATTGGCGGCGCTAATAGCCTGCTCAGTCTGGTTTTTAGTCAGGGTTGATATTTGATCGGCTGACGCGCTCTGTATTTCTGAAGCGCAGGTTACCTCATTGGTTGAGTTACGAATTTTCTCAATAACACGTGAAAAATCCGTTGCCATTTTATTAAATACCGCCGCTACCTGACCCAGTTCATCCTGACTGGTGGATTCTGCGCGCGCATTCAGTTCGCCATTAGCCAGCTTTTGCGCTGCCATGGCCAGCGTGCTCACACCTTTATTGATCGAACGTGTAATCAAAAACCCGAGCACAATCACTATAACCAAACCAGACACGATACTGCCCAGTGCCATGGATTGAATGAGATTAGCCATTGCGGATACGCGATCATATTCATTTTTGGCGTTATCGACCTGATAGGCAATCAGGGCATCGATCGATTCTGACGCTGTGTCATAGGCCGGGCTTAATACCTGGTGAAACACTTCATCGGCTTTTTCAATACGGTCAGCCTGGAGCAAATCTACAACGGGCAATACCCCATCCCGGCCCAGTGCCATACGCGCATCGGCAAATCGATCAAACAACTCCTTTTCATCCTTCGACAATTCCTTGCTACCAAATTCGTTAATGATATTGCTCACGTTGAAAATATTTGTACTGACTTTATCCAGCACTTCCAGACGCTCAAATGCATCTTCATTAAGTCTGGCCATTAACAGGTTAATCCGAATCTGCATCTGGTTATTACGCACTTCATTCATCTGGGCAATCGATACCAGACGGTTGTTATAAACGGTATACAACGCCGAATTGGCATTTTGCACTGCCCAAAGCCCGGTTAGCCCTATCCCTATCAACAACATAGATACAATCACAATCAATATATTCAATTTTGCTTTAATCGTCAGGCTGGCCAGATTCATCGAGTTACCTCAATTTAGGGATTGGTTTGCAGGCTGTCATGACAGCACCACAACAACTCGTACATTTGCGTTGATATTCAGTTACGAACGAATCAGCGCTCCAGAATTTCCACTTTCATTAATACGGCACCCAACTCACTGCCTGTGTGGGTGATCTGAACTTTGATATTGCCCTGGCTCAATTCACCCTGGGTATGGTCAAATCCAAGACCATCAAAATAATTCACCATTTTTTCATACGCTGTACCGGCGAATAGATGTGTGACGAACTCGACCGAAACAACAGCCGGCTTGTCAGCATCGGCAGCAGTATAAGAATAACGCATCACCTGATCCATCGAGTCCAGAGGCAGCTGTTTTAAAACAGTGGGTACCAGCAAATAATATTCCATGCTGTTATTGACGATGTACGGACTATCTGTGGTTACAAGCCGAAAATAATAATAGCTCGAACCAGCAACCAGTAAAACCAGCAATGCAACGAGTGTGATAGCCTGTTTATTAACATAACGCATGCTGTTCGTGCACTCGACTTATTAGTTTATAACAAATAATATTAACCCGGCGCAGAACAGTATCTGATCGGTTTTTTGTGGGTCGGCCTTCAGGCTGACAAATAGCCTGAACAACAGAGGAAAAGCGTCAGGCTGAAGCCTGACCCACAAGGGCGTACCGATGATGTTGTTTGCCGGTTTAATAATAGCTGTTTTTTATAAATGCACCATCAGGACGGCAACCGATCATTGACCCGGTAATG
>JACPVK010000362.1 GCA_016191795.1 Gammaproteobacteria bacterium | reverse complement strand
TTGCTCATGGGCTGCACAGTGATTTGTTCCAGTGTTTTTTCAATCACTTCAGCAATACGTGTGAATGCCAGCTGACGATTCAGAAATGCATCTACCGCCACTTCATTTGCAGCGTTCAGTATGGTGGTGGCAGTGCCGCCAATTTGAAGAGATTGATATGCCATGGCAAGACAGGGAAAGCGCTGGTTATCCGGTTGTTCGAAATCAAGTCTTGCGACCGCAAATATATCCAGTGGTTCCACACCAGACACAATTCGTTCAGGCCAGGCCAAGGCATGTGCAATCGGCGTACGCATATCGGGATTGCCCATCTGCGCCAGCACAGAGCCATCGTTATAACTCACCATGGAATGAATAACACTTTGCGGATGGATGACCACCTGGATTTTGTCGGCCGTTGTATTGAACAAATAGCAAGCCTCGATCACTTCCAGCCCCTTGTTCATCATACTGGCGGAATCGACCGATATTTTCTTTCCCATTACCCAGTTTGGATGAGCCACCGCCTGTTCGGGTGTAACACTAGCCAGTTGATGTATCGGGGTCTTACGGAAAGGACCGCCACTGGCTGTTAATAAAATGCGCGTGACGCCACTGGATTCAAGTCCTCTGGAGATATCAGCCGGCATACATTGAAATATGGCATTGTGTTCACTGTCTATCGGTAATAACTCGGCCCGGTGTTTACGTACTTCATCCATAAACAAGGCACCAGACATAACCAGTGCTTCTTTATTAGCAAGCATAATGCGCTTACCGGCGCGCGCAGCGGCCAGCGTGGGTAATAACCCGGCTGACCCAACAATAGCCGCCATCACATAATCAGTTTGCGGCATGGAAGCAACGGTTTCCAGACCAGACATACCGGATAACACCTGTATTTCCAGACCGGCTTGACGCAATTTGTTATGCAGTTGTTCGGCAGCATTTTCATTCATCATGGCAGCAAACAACGGACGGTGCTTACGACATTGCTCATATAAACGCTCAACATCCACATTGGCAGTGAGTGCGATAATTTTATATTTGTCCGGATAACGTGACACCACATCCAGCGTGTTTACACCGATGGTACCGGTAGAGCCAAGAATACTGACACCTTTCATGTTATCTGTCATTTATGCTCAACCATGGCGTAAGATAAAATCCAGCATGACGAGAAAAAAAGGTGCGGATGAAGTAATACTGTCAATTCGATCCAGCACACCACCGTGACCGGGTAAAATTGCACCGGTATCTTTGATACCACGTTCGCGTTTTAACAAACTGATAAACAAATCACCGGCAACTGAAATCAGCGTCGCCAGCATCGTGACGACCAGAAGCCAGAATGCCTGTTCAAAATTCAATTTAAAAAATACAGAGGCGGCGCCCGAATACAAAGAAGTTAATAACAAACCGCCATATAAACCTTCTCGGGTTTTGCCAGGGCTCAGGTGCGGTGCCAACTTAACCTTGCCAAATTTACGTCCGGAAAAATAAGCCCCGATATCCGCCACCCAGACCAGCGAAATCATATATAACAACCAGTAAGCACCCTGCCCTATTTCGTGTACCCGCAACAAGGACAACACGGGTGGAACAATAGTGATAAAGGCTATCAATAATTTTATAACTGAAAACTTGTCACTGGCAGGTGCCGGCGGTTTCACTGCCATGCGATACATCACCAGACACCACCAGGTTACGGTAACCATAAGCATGTAATGCAGCCATGGCGTGTGCAGTATGTAACGATAAGCAAGATAGACCGTTACTGTCAGCACAATGGCCAATACAATACGCAAGGAACGCGCTTTGATTCCGGCAAGTTGCCCCCATTCCCAGCCGGCAATAAAAGTAACCAGCAGGAAGGCGTACATTAACACTTCAGTGGATTGATACAGAATTGCCCACACCGACAGAATGGCGAGAGGGATGGCTGTGAGTATGCGTTGTAATAACATTAGCCGTGTCCGGATTGTTCAATCTGCTCGCCAGTTTTACCAAATCGCCGTTGACGACCAGCAAACCAGACTAGCGCATCATTAAATGCCTGTCGGTCAAAATCAGGCCATAACAAATCAGAAAAATACAATTCAGTGTAAGCCATTTGCCATATTAAAAAATTACTGATGCGCTGTTCACCACCGGTTCGTATAAACAAATCAGGCTCGGGAAGCTCAGACAGGCAAACATGTTCGTTAAACATCTGCGCATCAATTTGATCACTGCGTAATTTACCCGACTCAATTTTTTCAGCAATTATTTTGCATGCCTGGGTAATATCCCAACGACCACCATAATTAACGGCAATATTCAGTTGCAAACCGGTGTTATTCTCAGTCAGCATCATGGTTTGCGTAATCTTGTCCTGCAGCCTGTGGGAGAACGCAGACAGGTCGCCGACAAATCTCACACGCACCTGTTGTTCATGCAAACTTTTAACTTCGGTTTGCAAGGCCGACATAAAAAGCTCCATCAGACTGCTTACTTCCTGCTCCGGACGTTTCCAGTTTTCACTGCTAAACGCAAAAATAGTCAGCGCCCGGATTTTGTTTTCGACACATTGCTCAACAATTTTTCTTGTTGTTTTTACACCGGCATGATGCCCGGCGGTGCGCGGCAGCAGACGTTTTTTTGCCCATCGTCCATTACCATCCATCACAATAACCACATGATGTGGCAATTCGTTAGTTGCTACCGTTCCGGCTCTGTCTATGCTGGTGACACTCATGCAGGTTCAGAAAGTAATTAAACTTCCATCATTTCCTTTTCCTTGGCTTCCAGTGCCTTGTCGACATTTGCAATATATTTGTCGGTCAACTTTTGTATGGCGTCTTCACCTCGTCTTGCATCATCCTCGGATACATCCTTTTCCTTGAGCAACTCCTTGATATGGGTATTGG
>JACPVK010000361.1 GCA_016191795.1 Gammaproteobacteria bacterium | reverse complement strand
ATTACGAAGGCCTGCGCGAAGCTACCATTAATGATGTCGGCGGCATACTGGAACTGATTGCACCGCTCGAAGGCGACGGCACACTGGTGCGGCGCTCACGCGAACAACTGGAACTGGAAATTCGCCAGTTCAGCGTGATCGAACGCGATGGCATGATCATCGCCTGCGCGGCATTGTACCCCTACGAAGGCAAGGTAGCCGAACTCGCCTGCCTCGCCGTGCACGAAAATTATCGCAAACAGGGACGCGGCGAAGAATTGCTGGTGCACCTGGAAACACTGTGCCGCCATCGTGGTCTCGAAAAATTATTCATTCTCACCACGCGCACCACACACTGGTTTCTGGAGCGCGGGTTTATTGAAGTCGGCATTGATTCATTGCCGGTGGAACGGCGCAAGCTGTACAACATGCAGCGCAACTCAAAAGTATTTTGCAAGACGCTGTAATGCGAAGGCGTTTAAAACACACCATCGCTTTCATTAATACCCTGCGCAGCACGCCTCGCGGTCGGCAAATAGCCCTGTTGCTGGTGGGTGGGTATGCGGCAGTGTTGGCGGTGATGATACTGGGCATCACCATCACACTGAATATAGGCCAGGAAATATCCACCCTGATCAGCCAGAAACTCGGGCTGCCGGCCGAACATAGCCATCACATTAATCAGGAACTGCTGCGACTTATCCATCTCAATGTGGGCGTTGTGATCCTTGCAATGTTGATGGGCCTGGTGATGGTGGTACTCATCACCCGCAATGCGTTAACCATGATCAGGCAGGTACATCAAAGCAATCAGCAAGCGGAATATTCACGCGCCATCGCCGAGCAAAAAACCACCGAGCTGGCTCGCGCTAATCAGGAACTGGCACGCACCAATCAGGCGTTAATAAAAACCAACAAAAATCTGAGTAACTCACTGGAAAAACTTAACGAAACCCGTGATCAACTGGTGCAAAATGAAAAAATGGCTGCACTGGGTGGCCTGGTTGCCGGTATTGCGCACGAAATCAATACACCGGTGGGTATTGGTGTCACCGCCGCATCTCATTTGCAGGACAAGATAACGGCCTTCCGACATAAGTTTGCTGAAGGCGCTATCACCAAAACGGAATTCACCCAGTTCCTGGAATTGTCTGACGAGACCTGCACTATTCTGCACAATAATTTGCAACGCGCTGCCCGGCTCATCAATAGCTTCAAACAGGTGGCCGTTGATCAAACCAGCGAAGACCTGCGCCCGTTCAATCTTCAGGACTACATTGAAGAAGTGTTGTTAAGCCTGCGACCCAAACTCAAAAAATCCAGTCTACGTGTCACGCTGGATTGTCCGCCGGATATCGAGATACTCAGTTATCCCGGCGCGGTTTCACAAATCCTTACAAATTTTATCGTCAATTCGTTATTACACGGTTATGACACACAGGACAGTGGTCACATACTCATTCGGGTGATAGAAGAGGATGACGGTTTATTGTTACGCTACTGTGATGATGGTCGTGGCGTACCCGTCGAAACACTACCTCGTATTTTTGATCCGTTCTTCACCACTCGACGCGGTGAAGGTGGTAGCGGTCTCGGCCTGCATCTGGTTTACAATCTGGTGAGTCGACAACTGCAGGGACGAATTCGCGCTTACGCCAATCAACCCCGGGGTCTGTGTTTCGACATCCACGTTCCTCATGGGGAGGACAGTATTTAAATGATGTGCTAGTCTCGATACTCGACTCGGACAGGCCCGCAAACGGCCACCCAATAAAATTTAAAGTCCGTGCGTGTTTCACTTTTTTTGCAGCGTGGTGATGTATGTCTGATGAGTTACTCTTCCGGGAGGAGGAAAATGGAAGTCCCAACAACTCCCAAACAACGCGGCCGGGCCATACCTGGAAGATAATTATTGCCGATGACGAGCCGGCTGTTCACGATATAACAGTACTCGCACTCAATGATATCGAGTACGACCAGCGCAAACTGCAATTCCTGCACGCCTATTCCGGCAGCAAAGCTATCGATTTACTCCAACATCATCCAGACACAGCCCTGTTATTACTCGATGTTGTTATGGAGACCGAAGATGCCGGCTTAAAAGTCGTTGAGCGTGTTCGCAATGAACTGGGCAACAAGTTCGTACGCATAATCCTGCGTACCGGACAGCCCGGCCAGGCACCCGAACACCGTGTCATCCAGCAATATGACATCAACGACTACAAGGAAAAAACCGAGCTCACATCCAAAAAATTATTCACCACCGTCATCACCGCCTTGCGCAGTTACCATGACATCATGCGCCTGGAATACAACCGCCGCGGCCTGGAAAAAATTCTCAGCGCCACCTCCAATGTTTTTCGCCTGCAATCCATGGAGCAACTCACCTCCGGTGTGTTGATGCAGGTTATGTCCATCATCGGTATGGATGAAAATGCTTTTTTTAGTCACGCATCAGGATTTGTCAGCCTCACACCGGCTAAAAAAACCGAGATGACACCCGTCAGTGACATGCTGGTAATCTCCGCCACCGGCCGCTTTGAAAACCATATCAATCAACCCATCTCGCAGGTGCTGGATGCGACTATCCTGCAACAAATCGAAGCCGCTCGCCGCAACAGGAAAAATATCTATAGTCACGACAGCTGCGTCGTTTACTTACATAACGACAGCCTGATTTATATTGATGGCCATCGTCACCTGGGCGAACTCGAACAGAAACTACTGGATATTTTCTGCGCCAACATCTCGGTGGCCTTTGAAAACGTTGAACTCAACGGTGAAATTCTCGACACCCAGAAAGAAATTATTTTCACACTCGGCTCCACCACCGAATTCCGTTGCCGTGAAACCGGCAACCATATTGTGCGTGTCTCCGAACTGTCGAAAAAACTGGCACAGTTAACCGGCCTCAACGACGACGAAGCCGAACTCATCAAACTCGCCGCCCCCATGCACGACGTCGGCAAAATTGGTATTCCCGATAATATTTTGCTGAAGCCCGGCAAACTCACTGTCGATGAATACGAAGTGATGAAAACCCACACCACTATCGGCTATGAATTATTAAAAACCTCAACCCGCCCCATTTTCCAGGCAGCTGCCATTATTGCCTACGAACATCAGGAACGCTGGGACGGCAGCGGTTATCCGCGCGGACTCGCCGGTGACAATATACATATATACGGCCGCATCATCGCGCTGGTGGATGTATTTGATGCGTTAGCCAGCAAGCGTTGTTACAAGGAATCCTGGACCCAGGAAGACATACGCCAGCATTTCATCGAAATGCGCGGCAAACATTATGATCCGCAACTGGTGGATTTGTTGTTGGAGAATTTTGAGGCGTTTGTGCAATTGCGGGAGCAGTTTGGGGATGCGTGATGGATTGGTGTGCCGAGCACACATTTGACCTAATGTCCGTCGCTCGTTCCCACGCTCTGCGTGGGAACGCAGATGGGCTTAGACTAACGCGCCACCCACCCTACAAATTACGATTCACAAACTCCTGAAACCGTCTCTCAAACAACGCCTCCAGTTCATCAATAATCTCCATCGCCGCACGGCCACGCATCATATGCTGCATCATCAAATCGGAGGTTTCATTGAGCAATGTTTTGCGTTCAACCATGGGATAAGTCTGATTAAGACGCTTGATGGCAGCGATCACGGATTCTTCATCCGGGCGAGGAATTTGCAAAGGTTCGGAGGGAACAGCTTCAATCTGTGGTGCGCGTGACTTTAAAAACTCGGCAAATTCCAGCAGTGTTTTTTGCTCGGCTTCGGGCAAGGCTGCAAAAATTTGCGCTAACTGCTGTGACATTTTTTGCTGGGCTGGATTCACCGGTTACTCCGGATGTTTCTCGCAATATTGTTTGGCGAATGCCAGCAACTCTTCCATGGCGCGAGCCTTGAATTTGTGGCGTTGATGAACAAACGAGAACGGGCGTTCCAGAGGCGGATCGAGTGGCACCGCGGCCAGCACACCCAGTTTCAGTTCTTTTACCACGGTGGAATGCGACATAATGGAAATGCCCATGCCGGCCTCAACGGCGCCCTTGATCGCTTCCGGGCTGCCCAGCTCGAGACAGATTTTCAGTTCATCACCGGCAACATGCGTATGCAAATAATCGGTGATCACTTCGCGTGTACCGGAACCTTCTTCACGGCAAATAAACGGATAACTGATGAGTTGTTGCGGCATCACCACCTTGTAACCGGCCAGTGGATGGCGTGGCGGCATAATGGCCACCAGCTGATCGGTACGACAGACATCCACTTGCAGGTTTTTGTTATTGACCGAGGCTTCAACAATGCCAAGATCAATGATGTTGTTTTCCACCATGGAGACAATGCCTTCGGTATTGGACACCTTGAGGCGAATATTCACTTCGGGATTCTGCGATTTAAAATCACCCAGCAAAAACGGCAGCATGTATTCGGCGATAGTGGTACTGGCACCCAGGGTGACAACACCGCTGACATCACCGGTCATTTCGCGGATGGCGTTTTCCATTTCGTCATAGAGTTCGAATATGCGATCGGCAAAAACATACACGCGATGACCGGCTTCGGTCAGGGTGACGCGGTTGTGCGTTCGGTCGAACAAACGGGTATTAAAATGCTCTTCGAGCTGGCGAATCTGGAATGTCACCGCAGGCTGGGTCATATGCAGGGCATCGGCCGCCTTGGTGAAATTCAGCAAACGAGCAACGGTGTGGAATACTTTGAGTCGACGGTCTGCCATAACATTTTCTTATCTTGCCACGAAGGGAGCTAATGGTAGCACATAAGAATACGGTATTAGTCTTCCGCCAAAAGGGATATAGGCAGGCGGTGGTAAAAGCTTTTAGTGGTACCGACAGCCTCGGCCAGGAGACCTATGGACTGGCCTTCAGGCCAGCAATTTACAATATGTCACAACAACAGCGTCAGGCTGAAGCCTGGCCTGCACAGTTCAACCATACACATCTACCCCGATCCCTGTAAGTAACTCCACCCATCCTGCGTGATGGAAGGAAAATACCTGACACAGAGGCGCAGAGAACACAGAGGTTTTTTGAATTAGTAAGGCTTTCTCTGTGCCTCTGTGCCTCTGTGTCTGGCTCTTGCTTTTAACTCGCCTTTGATTGCGTATTACGTCTTCCTGCTCAGCCACGCGTAATACGCCACCGGTATCACCAGCAAGGTCAGCAAGGTGGAGACCAGTATGCCGAAAATCAGCGAAATGGCCAGGCCACTGAATATCGGATCATCGAGTATAAACAGGGCACCGAGCATGGCGGCCAGGCCGGTCAGCAGTATAGGTTTGGCACGTACGGCACTGGCCTGGATCACCGCCTGCTGCAAGGCTACGCCGTTGCGCATTTGCTCATTAATAAAGTCCACCAGCAATATCGAGTTACGCACTATTATCCCGGCCAGCGCGATCATGCCGATCATCGAGGTGGCGGTAAATTGCGCACCCAGCAGAGCGTGACCGGGCATGACACCAATAATCGTCAGCGGAATCGGCGCCATGATGATTAGCGGCACCACGTAAGAGCGGAACTGGGCCACCACCAGTAAATAAATCAGCAACAGACCTACCGAATAAGCTATGCCCATATCACGAAATGTTTCGTAGGTGATTTGCCATTCGCCATCCCATTTCAAACTGTATTCATAGGGATTATCCGGCGCATTGATAAAAAACTGTTTGACGTCGGAGACTTCACCCACCATGTCGAACATACCATACAGGGGGCTATCGAGATCACCCGCCATATCGCCCACCACCATGACAAAGGGTTGCAGATCCTTGTGATAAATTGTCTGCTCCACTTTACCTTGTTCAATACGCACAATATCACCCAGTGCAACCACCGCGCCGGAACGTGAATACAATTTACTGGTGAGCAATGTTTCAAGAGATGTTTTGTCATGTAACGGCAACTCGACACGTACCGGCACGGCGTATTTGTAATGGTTGCCGTGCAGATAAGTCATATCGTCACCACCGAGCAAGGCTTGCAACATCTGGCTGACATCGGCTTGCGACACGCCCAGCATGGCGGCTTTTTGTCGATCAACATGCACAATCATACGCGGTGCATCCATAACAACCGTGTCATCCACATCCACTATATCGGCAGTGGATTCGAAGGTGCGTCGCACATCCGCGGCCACACGCAATTGCCCTGCGTAATCCAGCCCGTAAATTTCTGCCACCAGCGGTGACATCACCGGCGGCCCCGGAGGCACTTCAACAATTTTTATATTGGCGTTATAGCGTTTGCCAATTTCCTGCAACGGCCTGCGCATATCCAGGGCAATCTCATGACTCTTGCGATCACGGGAATTTTTATCGGTCAAATTAACCTGAATATCACCCAGATTGGACGCGGCACGTAAATAATACTGGCGCACCAGTCCGTTGAAATTTATCGGCGCGGCGGTACCGGCATAAGTCTGATAATCGGTGACTTCCGGCACAGTTGAAATATGCGCAGCCAGTTCATCGAGCACTTTCTGGGTTTGTACCAGCGGCGTGCCTTCGGGCATATCCACCACCACCTGGAATTCCGATTTGTTATCAAACGGCAGCATTTTTAACACCACCAGTTTCGACACCGCCAGACCAATGGAT
>JACPVK010000360.1 GCA_016191795.1 Gammaproteobacteria bacterium | reverse complement strand
TACATATGGAAAATGGCATGCTCAGCATCAAGGGTGAACGTGAATCTGAAAAGAAAACCGAACGTGAAGGCTATAAACGCATCGAGCGCGAACACGGGGTATTTTATCGTCGCTTCACCATGCCCGATGGCGTAAACGCCAGTGCCATTGAAGCCAACAGCAAACATGGCGTACTGACTATTTCCATTCCCAAAGTGGAAGCGGCGCAACCCAGACGCATTACCGTTAACTAAAGGAAAAACAGACGGCCACAAAAAAACCCGCTCATGCTGCCATGAGCGGGTTTTTTATTACTTTAACTAACTGATTACTGACCCAGATAAGCTGTATCAGATTCTTCAGTCACGCCCAAAGTCCAGGCGCCACGAGTTTTGGCATGTTTTACGGCAGCCGCTACATCAGCAGATGAAGCATTGCGGTCGATATTCAGTACCTGGCCAGAAGTAATCAAATCAGCATCCTTGATCTGGTCACGATTAGCCTTGTAAATCAGCGGCCACTGGTAGGAGTCAGAATAAATCTGAGACTTGCCAGCAATGTTCCACAGGTTATCACCACGTACTACCTGGTACTGGTCAGCACCGGCGGCAGATTTACGTGCTGCGCTACTGTCTTCAGAAGCGGTAGCGTTTCTTGCCTGTTCAGATTTTGCCTGGGCAATGGCTGCATCAGCCATAGCCTTGGCCTGGTTAGCCAGATCAACAGCCTTGGCGTAGTCGCCAGCGCCATAGGCTTCTTCAGCCTGCTTCATCAGGTCATCCGTAACGGTCCATTCGCTGTTCAGTTTTTTGGCTTCTGCAATCGAGGCCTTGGCGGCAGCAATCGCTTTATCTGCATCGGCCTGAGTGACAGCAGGCGTAGCTTCAGCGGCAGGTTCTTCAGGTGTTGAGGCGCAACCCACAAAACCCATCATCATGGCAGCAAGCAGTATGGGCGTGGCAAGTATATTCAGTTTCATATAGTTTCTCCGTGGTGTTTCTTAATTAAGTTGTAATGCGCGTGATGCGATATTAGTTCAGTCTGGCTTTTTCAGATTTTGCCTGGGCTATAGCATTTTCAGCTTGTGCTTTGGCTGTATTAGCCAGTTCGACGACCTTGGCGTACTCACTCCTGGCCAGAGTTTCGACGGCCTCTTTCATCAGATCATCTGTATTACTCCATTCATTGCCAATTTTTTTGGCCTCGGCAATGGCTGCCTTGGCACCAGCAATGGCAGTTTCAGCGGCAGCCTGCGTAACAGTCTCCGATGTACCGGAAGCCTTAATGGAAGCAGACTCTTTTGGAGCAGATTCTTTTGATGAATAGGAACTGCAACCAGCCATACCCAGAGTAAATGAAACCAGCAATACAGGCACAGCAAGTAAATTCAGTGTCATAAATTAATACCCCAGGGCAGATCTAATTAATGATTAGGAGGCAAAGGGTAGCAATGTGCACCCTGGCTTGCAAGTTGTCGATCACTTATTAATATGGAATTGCTGTCATCTGTGACCGACATCTTTGTTTATTCAGGCTCGTCTTTCCGTTATCCTGCCACCTTCTCAAGAAACACATCACCATGACTGACAAGATCCGTATTTACCATAACCCACGTTGTTCAAAATCTCGCCAGACTCTGGAATTATTGCAGAATAAACATCTGCAACCCGAGGTGATCGAATATCTCGGCACACCACCCAATGCCACCGAACTGGAAAGCCTGTT
Source organism: Gammaproteobacteria bacterium (assembly GCA_016191795.1). GTDB lineage: Bacteria > Pseudomonadota > Gammaproteobacteria > SZUA-229 > SZUA-229 > JACPVK01. The sequence goes on along the minus strand of JACPVK010000360.1, from coordinate 4,919 downwards.
ACGCATGCTGGGGCTGCAACCCCGTCAATTAATGCGCACAAAGGAAGCCGAGTACAAAATGCTGGAACTGGATAACCCGAAGCTCACCGATAAACAGCTGATCAAGGCCATGGTTGAGCATCCCAAACTCATTGAGCGACCCATTGTGGTTGCCCATGGCAAGGCGGCAATTGGCCGACCGCCTGAAGCGGTGCTGGAGATTTTATAATGTCCGATATTCTGATTTTGTACTACAGCCAGAATGGCTCCACTGCCGATATGGCGCACCAGATAGCACGTGGTGTCGAGCAGGTCTCGGGGATGAGCGCACGTTTGCGTACGGTTCCAGCGGTATCCACCGTGTGCCAGGCAACCGCTGATTCCATCCCTGAAACCGGTGCACCTTACGCCACCCTGGCCGACCTGCAGGAATGCACCGGATTGATACTGGGCAGCCCCACTCACTTTGGCAACATGGCAGCCGCCATGAAATATTTTCTCGATGGCACCGGCAGCCTGTGGATGGGTGGCGATCTCATCGGCAAACCGGCGGCCGTCTTTACCTCCACCGCCAGCATGCATGGCGGCCACGAATCAACCCTGCTCAGCATGATGCTGCCGTTGCTGCATCATGGCATGGTGCTGGTCGGCCTGCCCTATAGCGAGCCTGCCCTGTTGCGCACCCAGACCGGTGGCTCACCTTATGGCGCCAGCCGATTAACCAGTGACAGCGCCAATACCGCCCTGTCGGATGATGAACGCAAGCTGTGCACAACATTGGGTCAACGTGTCGCGGATATCGCCCGGCGGTTACAAAAATGAAGCAGATTACGTTTTTTCGTATGCTGACATTGTTTGGCTATTTTGGATTGCTGGTACTTATTTTCAGCTGGCATTTATTCATCCAGCCACTGCCGCCGGAATTCATATCCTTTACGCTGCTAATACAACTTGGCCCATTGATGTTTCCGCTGCGCGGATTACTCCACGGCAAACCCTATACCCATGCCTGGGCAAGTTATCTGGCCCTGTTTTATTTTGTGATGGGCGTTTGGTACGCGGCCAACAATGCCAGCCTGTTGCTGGGTATTTTTATGTGCGTGTTCAGCCTGAGTTTTTTCATCGGCGCCGTGTTTTATGCGCGGTTCGCAGCCCGGGCCGCTGCGCCAACTCAACACTGAGCCATAAAGGTTAAGACCTATGTACACACTAGATGAACTCAAAAAACAGAACCAGGAAATCACCGATTTGATTGACGTGCTGGAGGTGCTGACCCAGCACGAAAACCTGCGCCACAATCCTTTTGCCTGCGAACTGGTGTCACGTTTCAACGAAAAAGTGCGGATGCATCTGGTGTTTGAAGACAACACAACCTACGCCGAACTGGCCAAACATCACAATCCGGACATCAGCCGTATCGCCAACCAGTTTCACGCCAGTGCACGCGAGGTAAAAAAACACTTCACACACTATGTAAAACTCTGGTGCAACACTTCCACCGATGAGTCCAGCCAGGCAACCTTTATCGCCGAATCTAAAAATGTATTTAAATTAATTCGCCAGCGCGTGAAATTTGAAAGCGAGGAAATATTTCCACTGGTGGAACAACCTTTCAGCCGCTGAACAACAGACCTGATGGCAGGCCACATCCACCTGCCAATACCAATACCACTCCCTGGGCTCAGGCCATTATTAATGAGATAACTAACCACGCTATCTCCACACCTCTCGCTCATAACGGTCAAATCAGCAACAGACACCTGCATTTTTATTAAATTGCCGCTAGAATGAAGAACATAATGCGGACTCTTAATGCACTGGACACAAACATGAACACACAATCACTCCTGGTACTGATCGCCATGCTCAGCTTATTACCTGGCATATCGCAGGCGAAATCGCCCTGGGATAAAGCGGCTACCGAGGCTGAAACAGCACCTGCCGAAACGACGGCTGATCCGCAAATGGTCGAACCTCTCGAACCGCAGGCCATCGCCGCTGAACCGGAAATGGTTGAGCCCGCGCCCCCCGAGCCGGTAGCGCCCATGGCAGAAAGCCCTGCTCCACCGATGGCCGTCACTGAGCCAGCCGCTCCGGAAACCATTGAAGTCATTGAAACCACCGGCGATGTACTGGCCATGCCACAACCCACACAACGTGAAATCGATGCCGGCCCGATGTTACTGCTCGACTTTCCTCGCCGCGGCATGGACCAGGACAAAGTTCAAAGCGAACTCGGCACGCCCGTAGAGATCAAGGACCCGGTTGGTCAACCACCCATCACTCGCTGGATCTATAGCGACCGTGTTGTGTATTTTGAACGCACCACCGTGCTGCACGTAGTGGCCAGATAATTAAAAATACGGCGGGTGTGCACAACACCCGCGCTGTTCCATGGCTATACCCACCCTGCAACTCCCCTCGCCGATCACCCAGATATTTTCCCCGCTACTTGATGCACAACGACTGCAATTATTCATCAAACGCGACGACCTGATTCATCCGCTAATCTCCGGCAATAAATGGCGCAAGCTCAAGTACAATTTACAACAGGCAAAAAAAGAACAGCAATCATGCCTGCTAACTTTCGGAGGCGCCTGGTCAAATCATATCCACGCCACAGCCGCTGCCGGAAATTATTTCGGCTTTAACACCATCGGCATCATACGCGGCGAATCACCGCCAACACTCAGCGCCACCTTGCAGGACGCGCAAGACTGGGGCATGCAATTACATTTTGTAAATCGTGAACAATATCGCCACAAGACAGAAGCTGATTTTATTGCCGGCTTACGGCAGCAATTCGGAAACTTTTATTTAATCCCGGAAGGTGGCAGCAATACGCTGGCGATGCAGGGCTGCGCCGAAATCATCGATGAGCTGACCGAACCCTACGATGTGCTGTGCGTTGATTGCGGCACCGGCACGACACTGGCGGGCGTCATTTGTGGCAATAAGGATCAGACACAGGTGCTGGGATTTTCAGTGTTGAAAGGCGGTGATTTTTTATCGCCGCAAGTACAGAGCATGCTGGACAAGACACACCGCCACTATCACAACTGGCAAATCAACAACGACTATCACTTTGGGGGATACGCCAAAACAACACCGGCATTATTTGAATTTATAAAAACATTTAAACGTGATCATGGCGTACAGCTGGAACCGGTGTACTCGGGAAAAATGTTTTACGGGATTTTTGATTTAATTAAAAAAGGATATTTTAAACAGGGTAGCCGTATATTGGCATTGCATGGAGGCGGGTTACAGGGATTGAGGGGTTACAATCTTGATTAAAGCCGGTAAATAAATACTCACTGGCTGGTCACAGGGTTAATAATCATCCAGGAATTTAGCAATCCGCCTTCTGTCTTTCTTGCCAGGTTTTCGTGAAGGCTGTGTCATCATGTTATCGAGCAACCGGTTCGCTTCTTTTTTTTGCTCGCGACGCTCAATACTCTCAACCGTTTCTTCATAAAGCTGTTGTGCCTCGGTTGCCGACCTGCGCTGCAAATTCAGGCCACGTATGACCACATCCATTTTTAACTGATCACGACTGACGGAAATATTGTCGCCAATTTTTATGGTGCGTGATGATTTAACACGATCACCATTCACCTGCACCTTGCCGCCCTCAATGGCAGCCGTTGCCAGCGAGCGCGTTTTATAAAAACGCGCTGCCCATAACCATTTATCCAGTCTTTGTTTATCGTCAGTAGTCATCATGCCGCAGCAAGCACCAGCACTCCCAGCAATATCCACCACCAGGACGTGCCTTTGTCTTCAGGTTCTGGCGGAGGCATGACAGGTTCGGGCGATATGGATTCAACCGGCAATGTAGGTGTCTCTACCGGTTTGGGTTTCAGTGCTTCAAACACACCCTCTTTTACTTTTACGGCAATCGGTCCGGTTTTATTGCTTGCAACCAGCATGGCCGTGCCCGGCTGCAGGCTGGTGTCGCCCGCACCGTTACTCAGATCGATTTCGCCTTTTTCCACTTTGACAAACATGCCGTCGGTATTGACATCTATACTGCCGTCGCAACCATGTGATTGCAGCACGCGTAAACTGTATTCGGTACCACGCACACCAACCGTTGCAACGGGCGTGCGCAGCTCATAACGGTCGGTAATATTTTTCCCAATCTTGCCGGTAACCTTATGCAGGCTGCCTTTAAATAATCGAATTACACTGGTATTGCCATCCTGCACCATTTTGTAATGTTCAATCAGCATTTCACTGTTACAACGCAAATCGATTCTGGCATCGTCAATCATTTTAATATTCATGAAGCCATCTGCACCCGTGAACAGGCGGTCGCCGACATAAACACTACTGTTTTTATTTAAATCCCGACGCTTCTTATGGCCGTCGATCGCAAAGGTAGTGCCGCGTTTCTGGGTCACATTGCCTACCACTTCAAGCCTGACTAATTTATCTGTCGCTGCATAAGTTTCCAGCCGCGGTATTTCAATGCGCGAACCACTAATCATTTTATTAACATTACCGTTTTCAAATGCATGCGGATTGGCAATGATTAGTCTCTTGGCAATATCCGGCCAGCTCGCTTCATCATCAGGATACAGGGCTTTGACTATGCCGCCCACAGTCTGGCCTGGTTGAACATATAGATAACGTTTGGTGATATTAAATCGCGAAGCATCGGATTGCGCCGCAGAAACCAACACTGAGTGAAAGGAAAGAAACAGAAATAACAGAAGAAAAACATATCCGGCACGTCTGATGTGCATAATCACCTCAAAATTATTCGAACCTCCTACCCTTCCGTGTCGCTGACATCATTTCATCGCACAACAAAACAGGAGACAGGCAAGCGCCTGTCTCCTGTTTGTGACTGAATATTAACAGCTTTGCAACATGCTGTTGACACGCCGAACATAGGCTGCCGGATCTTCCAGCTGACCGGCCTCAGCAAGCAT
>JACPVK010000373.1 GCA_016191795.1 Gammaproteobacteria bacterium | reverse complement strand
TAGTGCACGTTATAGCGTTTATGATCTGGTTGATGCGGTACTGGCGGCGGATGTGGCACGTGCTGCGCGCATGGTTGCCGGTTTGCAGGCGGAAGGTGAAGCCCTGACATTGGTGGTATGGGCATTGAGTCGTGAAGTGCGGTCATTGCTGGTCATGAGTGAATCAGGATTATCTGCCGATGCAGCTGTAATCAAGGCAGGCGTCTGGGAAAATCGCCGTGCACTGGTGCTCAAGGCCCTTCGCCGTCACCCCGCCGCGCGCTGGAAGCAATTTCTGAAACGTTGCGCGCGACTGGATAAAATGTGTAAAGGTATGGAGCCGGGTGTGAAGTCTGATCGTGCCTGGGATGAGTTGTTGATACTGGTGACTCTGATTGCCAAAAAATAGACACAGAGACGCGGAGGCGCAGAGTATTTCTTCAGGCGAGATATGGCTAATACCCTACCTTGTTCTCAGTGCATGATTAATAACGGTATTATTGAAAGTAACGTTACATGATGTGCCATTGGCGAGTCAGATACTTTTCAGTGATTCCTTAGTAATTCCTCTGTGGCTCTGCGTCTCCGTGTCATGGTTTTTTATTTGATTTTTAAGGGTAAAAGAATGACAAAGAAATATCACGTATATGGCATCGGTAATGCACTGGTGGATATGGAGTTTGAAGTCCACGATGAGTTCTTTAGCAAGAACGCTATCGATAAAGGTGTTATGACGCTGGTGGATGAAGCGCGGCAGCATCAATTGATTTCACATCTCGATGCCTTTGAAGGCAAAAAAGCCTGTGGCGGTTCCGCGGCCAATACGATTATTGCCGTGAGTTATTTTGGCGGGAAATCTTTTTACTCATGCAAGGTTGCCAATGACGAGCTGGGTGATTTTTATATACGCGATTTGAAAGCTGCCGGTGTCGATTCCAATCTGGGTAACGGTGCGCGCAAGGACGGTATTACCGGTAAATGCCTGGTCATGGTGACACCAGACGCCGAGCGCACAATGAATACATTCCTTGGTATTACTGAAAATTTTTCAGTCGATGAGTTGCATCTGGATGCGTTGAGAAATTCTGAATATCTTTATATTGAAGGTTATCTGGTGACTTCCAGTACCGGCCGTCACGCCGCCATTGAAGCGCGCAAGATAGCCGAAGAAAGCGGTGTAAAAACTGCCCTGACATTTTCAGATCCTGCCATGGTGAAGTTCTTTCGTGACGGGCTGGCAGAAATGATCGGTGATCGGGTTAATTTGCTGTTTTGTAATGAACATGAAGCCAAGACATGGGCCGGCAGTGACTCGCTGGACGATGCTATTAATGCCCTGAAAAAAGTGGCCGACACATTTACTGTCACCCTGGGTGGCAAGGGCGCGCTGCTATTTGACGGCAAACACACTATCGACATTGCACCTCACCCGATCAGGGCTGTTGACAGCAACGGTGCCGGTGATATGTTTGCAGGAGCGTTCCTGTATGGTATTACCCATGGCCATTCTTTCTACGAGGCCGGTAATATCGCCAGTTTGGCCGCAGCGCGCGTGGTTAGCCAGTTTGGGCCACGCTTGAGTGCTCAGGCGCATCGCGAAGTACTGGACATAGTGCTGGGCAGATGATGATGGATGGAGTGATTACGGATGAATAGTATGAAAAATGCGCTTCTCTGTTTACTGTTCCTGTCGCCGGCTCTGCCGGTGTTGGCAGCGGACGAACATGGCCTGTACTGGATTTATGGTGTCGGCCGACAAAATTGTTCGACTTATCTTGAGGCACGCAAGGCCGGTGGTTTCGAGGAAATTTCCTACAAGAACTGGATTATGGGTTACCTGACCTCGGTTAATCAAAGCACGCCTAAAACCTACGACATTCTGGGTGAGTCAGATATACAGGGTGCCCTGGCGTGGCTGGACAGGCATTGCGAAAAATACCCCGCTGATACCATCTATATGGCCATGCCTAACATGATGGCCGTGTTGTATCCGCAGCGTCGGCAAAAAAAGGAATAGTTTTTTGGGGCATCCCCAAATCGAGTGGGTATTGGCCAGCAACAATAGCAAAGGCGTTCGCCACAGAGGACGCGGAGGTCACAGGGGCTGGACTTAAAAAACCTCCGTGTTTCTCTGTGTCCTCTGTGGTGAAAAGCTGTTGACGTTGTATTGGGCCGACACTGCCAGCACGGAAAAATACCCTCTTGATTTGGTGATACGCCAGTTTTTTTATTCAGGCGGTGAATGCAGTTTTTAAACGGTATGTTTCAACACCTGTTCGGGTTATGTGCAGGTGGCGTAATGTTGACTATTATTATCAGAAGGTAATACAGCATCATTAATACGCCGGAGCCGCTTGCGGTTACATGAGGCAGGTAAATGTCAATAGAATCCCGCAAATCCCCTCGACAGCTGATACATCTGGATGTTGAGCTGACGTATCCCACCGGTGAACGACACCAGGCTGTCACGCGCGATATCAGTGATGGTGGTATGTTTATACTCATTAGCAGTGAATTACGACCGGTACTCGGTGAGCTGGTAGCGTTACGACTGGTTGGGCGTTCCATCGAAAAAATAACCTTGCCTGCCACTGAAGCGGTGGTTGTGCACACGGCTCCTCAGGGCATAGGGCTGGCGTACATATTTATTGAGATCGATGATGTTGATTAAGTTTTCTTTAAGGAATTAAGGTCTTCATGTCGATGCATGAATGGTGTTAAACGAAATGCAAACAAAAAAGATGTAGCGGATGAGTAACGACACACCTGACAAAACGACTTCTGATCAGAAAAAAAACGGGAATAACATTAACCGTTCAGATCTGCACGCGTCCCCTGTTCATGCGCAACTGGTAGAGTCTATTCTCGCGCAGCTGGAAGTTTTCTTTTCCTCCAGGGTGGCAGAGCTGTTTGTTACCGCTGACGAGCATTTGTTTCAGGCGGCGGATCATGCACAAAATACAGCTGATCAAAATCGCCTGTTCGAATTTATGAATGCCCTGCGTAAGCAGCGTGAGGTCATAGGCAAGAATTTTTTCACCGAATTCAATAAATACCTGAGGCCGATTGCTGTCTCCAAAGAGTTGCCAAAGAAAAAACATCGTGCCCCGGCTGGCCAGACTGGTTTAAGCCTGATAGATCAGGATGAAATGGATGAAATGGTGGCCCTGACCACGATCAGTGGCAAGGCCGCCATGGATTATCGCGAAGAGCTGGCGCATCTGGAGGCGCGCCTGGAGCATCTGGGGCTGCAGAACCGGAATATTTTTCATCCCAGGGCACTTGATCCCGTCCATATCTGTGATGCTTTCCAGGAAGCGCTGACCTTTAGTGAATTTGACAAGCGTAACAAGCTGTTACTGTACAAATTATTTGGCAGTGAAATTATTAAACAGCTCAAGCAACTTTATGATGATCTCAATGGCTTGATGATTCGATCTGGCATTTTGCCGCAGATCGAACACACCGGAAAAATCAAACGCAACGCACGCGACAATCGAGACCGTGCCGTACAGCCACCACCTGAAGATGAGCAGCTGACACACGCACAGGCTCAGGGACCTTTGGGCCGAGGCGGGCAAAGTCAGGGTTATTATTCATCCGGTGGTGCGGGCGGTGGTGGTGTGGGCAGCGGTGCTGGCGCGACAGGCAGAGCCAGCGGCGGTACCGTGATCGGCGGTGGCGGTAGAGTAGGAGTAGGTGGCGCTACAGTTGGTGCTGGTGTATCGGGTGGAGGAGTTGCTCCTGGCGGACGCGGTGGCGCATCAGGTACCGGTGGTGTATCAGGTACTGGTGGTGTATC
>JACPVK010000033.1 GCA_016191795.1 Gammaproteobacteria bacterium | reverse complement strand
TGGATCTGAATTTGCCGGGTGAAAGCGGTATCAGTTTTCTGCGTGAATTGCGCCGTCACCCGGCTACCGCCTCACTGCCGGTCGTGGTGGTCTCGGCCATCGCTAAAAGCGGCCAACAACAACTGGGCAGTGTGGCCGTGTCGGTGCTGGACTGGCTGGAAAAACCCATCGATGAACAGCGTTTACTCAAGGCGGTATCGCATGCCGTCAAAAATGGCCCCCGTAAAGGACGACGCGTACTGCATGTCGAAGATGATCCGGACATTGCCCGCATTGTTGCCACCATGCTCGAAGGCGTGGCAGATATCGATTTAGCGACATCGCTGTCGGTGGCGCGGGAACGACTGAGTAACAGTGATTATTCGCTGGTGATTCTGGATATAGGCCTGCCAGACGGTTCAGGGCTGGACTTACTCCCACAGATACATGCCATGGATCCACCTATCCCGATACTGGTGTTTTCAGCACAGGATCTGGATGATGACATTCGTGGACAGGTCGCAGCCGCTTTCGTCAAATCACGTACCGATGAAACCAGTCTGGTGCGCGCTGTTAGCGCCTGTCTGGAAGAATCAACTATAAAGAAGACAGAAGACAGGAATAAAACATGAGTCAACAACTGAACAAAATTCTCTACGTTGAAGATGAGGCTGATATACGTACCGTTGCCCAGCTTGCCCTCGAAGCGGTGGGTGGCTTTACACTGGAAGTTTGCAGCAAGGGTGAAGAGGCTGTGGCTAAAGCGCCAGCGTTTAATCCGGATCTGATTTTACTGGATGTGATGATGCCGGGCATGGATGGACCGGGCACCCTCGCTGCTCTGCGAAACCTCCCGTCACTACACCATACGCCGGTGATTTTCATGACGGCCAAAGTACAGCCAAAAGAAATCCAGGTTTATAAAGCACTCGGCGCTCTGGATGTGATTGCCAAACCCTTCGATCCCATGACGCTGGCCGAACAGGTTCGAACCATCTGGGCACGCACCCATGGCTGATGCGAAGGAAAAAGTCCTGGCCCAGCTCCGGGCCTTACGCGCGCAATATGCCGCTGAATTGCCGAATAAACTGCAGCAGTTGCGATCCATCGCAACCCGCCTGAACCTGCAATGGGATGATGAATTATTCCGTACCCTGCATCGCCAGACGCATAGCCTGACCGGTTCGGGTGCGACATTTGGCTATGCCGACCTCAGTCATGCTGCCCGTGACCTTGAACTGTTATTAAAAACCATACTTGAATCCGGCGTCGGCTCACAACACCCGGGCATCAAGCAGATAGATGGACTATTAGCCAAACTGGAACGGGCCGGTAAAATCCCGGCATCGAGTACGGCTACGGCCGAACCCGCCATTTTTCAACCCCGCACACAGCGTCACTCAATAGACCCGGATAAACGCCTTATTTTCGTCGTAGACGACGACACCAATATCGCGCATGAGCAATGCCTGCAATATGAATTGCACGGCTACAAGGTTCGCGAGTTTCATGAGTTTAGCGGCTTGCAGGCAGCCATCAAAAAAGACCAGCCGCTGGCCATCATCATGGACGTGGTATTTCCCGAGGGCGACCTGGCCGGTATCGAAAAAATTATCGAAATCAGACAATCCAACACGGACTTTCCACCGGTTATTTTCGTTTCTCAACGTGAAGATCTGGAAGCGCGCCTGGCCTCGGTGCGTGCCGGTACTGCCGCCTACATTACCAAGCCGATCGACCTGTCTAACATGATCGAAACCCTGGACCGGCTCACCACAGTTGACCTGGGTGCTCCCTACCGAATACTCATCATCGATGACGATGCAAGCATGGCTTACCACAATGCACTGATGCTGCAACGCGCCGGTATGGAAACCGAGGTGATCACCGAACCGGGCCGCCTTCTGGATGTACTCCCGGTGTTTCAGCCAGAACTGATTTTGATGGACTTATACTTGCCCGGTTGTACCGGTATTGAATTAGCTGCGGTGATTCGCCAACACGAAGCGTATGTCGGCACACCCATTGTCTTTTTCTCGGTAGAAACCGACATCAGTAAACATCTGGCCGCCATGCGTGCCGGTGGCGATGACTTTTTGATCAAGCCCATTGCACCGGATCATTTACTGGCCACGGTGGAGTCTCGTGTGCAACGCGCCCGCACGATTACCTCCTTCATGATTCGTGACAGCCTCACCGGTCTGCTCAATCACACTGCCATCGAAGAACAGCTAGAAAGGGAGTTAGGGTTACAGCAGCGCCACGACGGTGTACTGTCCTACGCCCTGATCGATCTGGATCATTTCAAGCAGGTCAACGACCACTATGGCCACGCTGCGGGTGACAAGGTTATTCGCGGTTTGTCTCGATTACTGCGGCAACGCTTCCGGCAAACCGATTTGCTGGGCCGCTATGGCGGTGAGGAATTTGTCGTGGTATTACCGGCATCGGATGCCACGCTGGCAGCCCGGCTACTCGAAGAAGTGCGAAATGACTTTTCACGTATTCAATTCACAGCCGCTGATAAAGCCTTTACAGTTAGCTTCAGTGCCGGGATCGCCAGTGCGCCACCCTATAACAGTGCATTTACTCTACAGGAAGAAGCTGACCGCGCGCTCTACCGCGCCAAGCAGGCCGGCCGTAACCAGATTCTGATCGCAAAATCTCACTAAATGAAGAATAGTGTGTATGGATACTCCCAAAAAAATTCTCATACTCGAAGATGATGTCTCTGTTGCTGAAGACCTGCGTCTCAAAGTCGGTCAGCTTGGGTATCATGTTATGGGGGTTGTCAGAGATGCTGCACACGCCCTGATACTCGCCAAATCCCAAAAGCCTGATCTGGCACTGGTCGACATCGTAATACACGGGGAAATGGACGGCATACAAGTTGCCGAACGGTTCAAAACCCTGGGTATACCGGTAATTTATATCACCTCCCATGCCGATAACGCCTTGCTTGAGCGCGCCAAAATCACCGAACCCTACGGTTTTATTCTCAAGCCTTACAGTATTCGGGAATTACAGGCCAATATAGCCATGGCGCTGTACAAAGCCGAAGCCAACCAAAAAATTGCCGAGCGCAATCAACTCTACGCCACGCTGTTCAGTTTTTGCGAAGCCGTACTGGGCACCAACGCTGAAGGCCGGATTATTTTGGCCAATGAAGCGGCCACTCGCCTGCTGGGTTATTCCCGTGAATATTTAATTAACCACACCCTTACCGAAGTCCTGCAACTCAGTGATTTGCAAAGTGGCCAGTCTGTCAGTACAGAAATCCAGTATCTGCTGGAAAAAGAACCGCTCATGAAACGGGAAGGACTGAGACTGAAACCGGGTAATGGCAAGGAGATAGATGTATCCATAGGTGCCAGCCGTATCCTGACGCCAGACGGTGAGCGTCTGGGTTGTGCCGTGTTGATTCAGGACACCACCGAACGCAACCGCATGCTGACCGAATTACATAAACTTTCAACCGCTGCCGAGCAAACGGCCGACTCGGTTTTGATTACCAATACCCGGGGTCAAATTGAATTCGTCAATAAATCCTTCGAAGCCATGACCGGTTACACCCGCGATGAAGTAATGGGCAAACAGCCATCGATTCTGAAATCCGGCCACCATAGCCAGGATTATTACAAGAACTTGTGGGATACCATCCTCAATGGTAAAACTTTCCGTGATGTACTGGTTAATCGTAAAAAAGACGGCACTTTATATTACGATGAGGAAACCATCACGCCCTTGCTCAATGACAAGGGAACGATTATTCATTTTCTTTCAGTGGGCAGCGATATTACCCAGCGCATGCAAACCGAAGAACGACTGCAACATTTCGCCACCCACGATATTCAAACTGACTTACCTAACCGCGCCCTGTTTCAGGATCGCCTGAACCAGGCGTTGTTAAAATCTGAACACATCGAGCATGTGGAACATACCGAACACATCGTCGCGGTGTTGTTTGTCGGCATCGACCGCATGCAAATCATTAATGAAACCCTGGGTCACGCCTTAGGCGATGCCTGCCTTAAGGAAGTCGCTACTCGCATGGTGAATATATTGCGCCCCGGCGATACCGTGGCACGTTTTGGTGGCGATCAATTTGCCATCTTGCTGGACAACCTGGCATCAACCGACGATATCGCGCCGATCACGCGTAATCTGCTGGGCGCCATTGCAAAGCCCATGATTATCCAGGGCCGCGAGCTGGTGTTAACCATGAGTGCCGGTATCAGCATTGCGCCCCTGGATTCTGACGACGATGAAGAACTGATCCGTTGTGCCGAAACCGCTCTGGGTAAAGCCAAACGGGCGGGCAAGAATTCATATCAGTTTTTTACACCGGATATGAATTCGCGGGCATTCGAGCTGTTAAACATGGAAGTGGCACTGCGACATGCGCTGGAAAAAAACGAATATTTACTTTATTACCAGCCGATCTTTTCCCTGGCAGACCAGTCGTTAACCGGTTTTGAAGCCCTGTTACGCTGGCAGCATCCTCAATTTGGTCTGGTACAACCAGTCGATTTTATTCCGTTACTGGAAGATACCGGACTTATATTAAAAGTGGGGCTCTGGGTTTTAAAAGAAGCCTGTCAGCAGCAAAAAATCTGGGAAACGCAATTTGGTTTGCCTGTCACCATGGCAGTGAATTTATCACCCCTGCAATTACGCCAGGATAGCCTGGTTGAGGATATTGCTGGTGTACTGCAGGAAGTCAATTTACCGCCAGACCGGCTTTATCTGGAAGTCACCGAAAGCATGTTAATGCAGGATGTTGAAGGCGCCGCAAAAATTATGCAGGCCATCAGCGATCTGGGTATGCATTTTGCGCTCGATGATTTTGGCACCGGTTATTCCTCGCTGAGTTACCTGACTCGATTACCTGTTAACACACTGAAAGTGGATCGTGAGTTTGTCCGAAATGTGCCACACGATATTAATAGCAGCAAGGTTACCCAGACCATTGTTGCCCTGGGACACAGTCTGGGATTACGCACCATCGCCGAAGGAGTCGAGACCGAGGAACAAACACGTTTTATGCGTGAGCACCGTTGTGGATTTGTGCAAGGCTTTTTGTTTGGACGTCCGTTGCCCTCAAAGGAATGCGATCAGTACTTTTCGAAGCAAGTGAGAAATTAACAGTAAATGATTATTGCAGGTGCGCCTTCAGGCGCACAGGCTAACCTGATGGGGCGGTAAAATGTCCAACATGGGTGTGCGCCTGAAGGCGAACCTGCATTTCTTATCCATTTTGCAGGGTGGGCACCGCCCACCATTCAAGTCGAGACACTTCAGCTGGTGGGCGATGCCCGCGAACTACTGGATAATCAAAAGATTGACGCGAAGGCGCAAAGACGCAAAGTTTTATTGTTTGGGCAGTTATGCAATTCTGATTTTCCTGTCTTAGCGCCTTCGCGTCTTTGCGTCAATTCTTTACAGGCATTGCGCCAGGACATTGCATTGGCACGCCAATATTCAATATTTTTCATGCCTGGTGAATGATCGGCCGCAACAACAGCCTCACTTTTGTTACCATGCGCGCCATGTCGAATTCCATGCAATCTGTCCAATCAGTCGAAATCACCGAACGTCACCACGATCAGCGGCTGGACAATTTCCTCATGGGCCAGCTGAAAGGCCTGCCCAAAAGTCTGGTGTATAAATTACTGCGCAGTGGCCAGGTACGTGTTAACAAGGGCCGCAAAAAGCCCGAGTATCGCCTGCAAACCGGCGATGTAGTGCGTATTCCGCCGATTAGCCGGCAAGACAAACAGGATGATGATGTCGCACCCAAATTTCTGCTGGAGCAACTCCGGCAATCCATTTTGTTTGAAGATGAACAGCTGCTGGCCATCAACAAACCGGTGGGGCTGGCAGTGCATGGCGGT
>JACPVK010000372.1 GCA_016191795.1 Gammaproteobacteria bacterium | reverse complement strand
GTGTTGCAAATAAAATCACTGGACGATTCCGACAAGCTCAAGGCATTAGGTTTGCGCGCGCTGGCACGTGGTTATGCGTTACCGGAGAATGTGGCGCAATATTTGTTAAATAATTTTGCGCGTGATCTGGCAGGGTTGTTTGAGCGACTGGATCAGCTGGAGCTGGTTTCGTTGCAGCAGCAACGTAAGTTGACTTTGCCGTTTGTTAAACAGGTGTTTGGAAATAAGTAGCAAGTTTAAAGTGTAAAGTGGCAAGGAAAAGCCAGTCTGCGCAGGAAGCTGTTGCTTGCTACTTCTCCCTTGCTACTTACCACTGTGTTCTCGTTCCCACGCAGAGCGTGGGAACGAGAAAATCCCGAGTTTGTTTAATAAATGCAGTGCGCCTGAACGCGTACCTGCAAAAAAATTAACCGGTATTGCGCATCCCTTGTGCCACCGCATTAATCGCCCTCAATAACGGATTAAGCCAGATATTGTGTTCATCCGATTCTTTTTCCCGCATCGCACGATAACGTTTCAGCAATAAAATCTGAATGTGACTCAAAGGATCAAGATAAGGATCACGGCGGCTGATGGACAGGGCCAGTGAGGGTGAATCCTGCAAGAGTACGCTGTTGCCGCTGATGCTCATGATGTGTTTGACGGTGCGAATGTATTCATCGTTTATCATGTTGTAGATTTTTTCACCCAGTGCCTTGTCTTCGCACAGTTCGGAATATTCGCGGGCAGTGGCCATGTCGGCCTTGGTTAAAGCCATCTGGGTGTTGTTGAGTAACGAGTGGAAATAAGGCCAGCTCTTGTACATGCGTTGCAAGGTTTTGAGCGCTTCTTCACCCTGTGCCAGATAATGTTCCAGCGCCGAGCCTATGCCATACCAGGCGGGCAGGGTGGTGCGTGATTGCGCCCAGCCGAATACCCAGGGAATGGCGCGTACCGATGATTTTGAACGGTCAACTTTTTTGCGATGCGACGGGCGTGAACCAAAATTAAGCTGGCCAATTTCTACCACCGGTGTGGCTTCGTAAAAATAATCGAGAAACCCCGGTGTGTTGTCGGTGAGCAGGCGATAGGTTTGTTCGCCCACTTCGGTGAGGGCGCGCATGGTTTTTATGTAATCTTTTTTCGCCTTGACCGGTTGCTGGGTGACCAGTGAACGGCTGGCCAGCATCAAACCGGAAACACCCATGGTGATTTCATAGGTGGCGGTTTCGACGTTGCTGTATTTATAGGACAGCACTTCTCCCTGCTCGGTGAATTTAATCTGGCCGTGCACGGTATCGTCGGGTTGCGACAATATTGAATCGTATGTGGGGCCACCGCCGCGGCCAACGGTGCCGCCACGGCCATGGAACAATCGGCAGTTAATGCCGTGCTGGCGCGCCAGGGCAATGACTTTTTGCTGGGCTTCGAACAAATTCCAGCTCGACGCCATAATGCCGCCGTCCTTGCACGAATCGGAATAACCCAGCATCACTTCCTGCTGATTGCCGGACGCCTTGAGCAGGCTGCTGTAAACCGGGTTATCGAGCAGTACCTTGAGTACGATTTCGATATGCGCCAGATCTTCGATGGTTTCGAATAACGGTGAAATACGCAGGTTACAGGCCCATTCGCCGGTGTGATCTATACCGGCTAAACCGGCCAGTGAGCCTAACCACATGACTTCCATGACATGGCTGGCGGCGTGGGTCATGGAAATAACGTAATGCCCAAAAGCTTCGCTCGAGATCTCTTTATGCATGCGTGCCATGAGCTCGAATAATTCCAGGGTTTCGCGGTTGAGTTCGCTCAGCCGGTGTTTATCCAGGGCAAATTGTGGCGGATCGTTGAGGAAACGGGTGAGTAATTGCACTCGTCCGTTTTCATCGAGCGTGTTGTAATCCGGCATGTTGTGAATTTGTTTGAGTATGTCGGCCACGGCATCGGTGTGGCGGGTGGATTCCTGGCGTACATCGAGTTTCATCAGGAAGAAACCGAAGGTTTCGGCCAGTCGTATCAGATCCTTGACGGCGCCATCGGCAATGTTCTGGTCGCCGTGACTGATCAGCGAATTGCGCAGCAGAATCAGATCATTGAGAAATTCTTTTTCCGATGGATAGGCATGCTGCACGCCTTCAGCGATCTTGTCATTGAGCCGGGCGCGAACGATGGCCAGGTTTTGTTGCATGCGGTAATTCATGAATGACAGCTTGCGGCGATAAGGTGCCGAGGCATAGGCGCTGGGCGAATCGGCAAATACCTGAAAGCGCAGGTTTTCATCCGCCGCCAGGCTGTCGAGAAACTGTTTGGTGGGCGCACACATGTTGCTGGCGTGCGTGAGCGAGCGGGTCAGTTCGCTTAAGCGTTCGATGTATTCTTCCATGATGACCCGGCTTTGCACGCGCAGGGCGGTGGCGGTGGTTTCGGGTTTGACGAAAGGGTTGCCATCACGGTCGCCGCCAATCCAGGAGCCAAAGCGTAAAAAGCTGGGCACGGTAATGCGATCCTGCGGGTAATATTTGGTGAGTTTGCGTTCCAGATTGCGGTAAACCGCCGGCACCGCTTCAAACAAACTGGTGCGGAAGAAGTACAGGCCGTGTTTGATTTCATCCATGACTTCGGGTTTGTATTCGCGCACTTCATTGCTGCGCCATAAAATCTGGATTTCGGTTTCCAGCTCCAGCAATATTTCCTCGCGCTGGCTTTTGCTCATGCGGTAATCATTGAGCTTGTCGTTCACCACGAATATACGGCGCAGGGCATTCATCATGCTGCGGCGCTTGGATTCGGTGGGGTGGGCGGTGAACACGGGTATATAGGCCAGTTGATGCAGCAGGCTTTGCACCTGGATGGCGCCCATGCCCTGTTGCTTGAATTTGTTCAGGGTGGCGTCGAAGGAACCTACCCACAGTGGCTTGTTCTTGCGTATGGTGCGATAGCGCTCCTGATGCTGAAAATCTTCTTCGGCGATGTTGACCAGGCTGAAATAAATACTGAAGGCACGGATCACCTGGGTCAGGGTGTCCACATCCAGGGATTCGATGAGGCTCATCAGCTGGGCGCGTTTGCGCGGGTTGTCTTCCTGGCGCAGGCTGATGTAGCCGGTGCGCAGCTTCTCAACCGCGTCATAAACCTGCACCCCGGCGAGGTTAAGAATGATATTGCCCAGCAGGTTGCCTAATAATTTGACGCGTGCGCGCAGTTCCTTGTCGTTAGGCTGGGTCAGGACAACAGGGGCTGAGTTCATGGCAGTATCCGGGTTGGGTTGTGCAAAAGCGCGACATTATACCTTTGGAGTGGCGGTGATGCGAACTGTTGACGGTGATCATTGAGTTAGTGCCGGCCAGCACCTACACTTTGCATGACATTCCCAAGAATTAAAAATAAACATGACTAACCTCGTTCGCTCACCGGCCTGGCTGGCACTTACGGCACATTACGAAGAAATACGGGACACCCACATGCGTGACATGTTTCGCGAAGACGTCACGCGCTTTGACAAGTTCTCCTGTCGCATGAATGACCTGTTGCTGGATTATTCAAAGAACCGTATCAATGAAAAAACCATGGCTTTGTTGATGGATCTGGCGCGTCACGCCGGTATCGAATCCTGGCGTGATCATATGCTGGCAGGCGATGTCGTTAACTGTACCGAGCACCGTTCGGTGTTGCATACCGCCTTGCGCAATCGCTCGGATAACCCGGTGTTTGTGAAAGGTGAAAATGTGATGCTGAAAGTAAATGCCGTGCTGGCGCAAATGCGCGGCTTTACCGACAAGGTGCGTAACGGCGAATGGCGTGGTTATAACGGCGAATCCATCAAGAACATAATCAATATCGGTATTGGCGGCTCTGACCTGGGGCCGCAACTGGTCTGTGAAGCCATGAAGCCTTATGCGCGACGCGGCATGCGCGCGCTGTTTGTTTCCAATGCTGATCCAACGCATCTGGTGGAAACCCTGAAGCTGGTAGAACCGGAAAACACCCTGTTTATTATTTCCTCGAAAACATTTACCACCCAGGAAACCATGTTGAATGCGCACAGTGCGCGCAAATGGTTTGTGGATCGTGTTGGCGATGATAAAGCCGTGGCCAAACATTTTGTGGCGGTATCGACCAATGTGACAGCGGCCAAAAAATTTGGCATTGATCCCAATAATGTTTTTGAATTCTGGGATTGGGTAGGTGGTCGTTATTCATTATGGTCGGCTATTGGTTTGCCGATCGCTTTATTTTTAGGCATGGAACATTTTGAGGAAATGTTGCAGGGCGCTTATGAAATGGATCGGCATTTTGCCGAAACACCACTGGAAAAAAATATGCCGGTGTTACTGGCCTTGCTCGGTATCTGGTATAACAATTTTTTTGAATGGCAAAGTCATGCCATTATGCCTTACAGCCAGTATCTGCAACGCCTGCCGGCTTTTTTGCAGCAACTGGATATGGAAAGTAACGGCAAAACCATCGACCGCACCGGTCATCGTGTGGATTATTTAACCGGCCCCATCATCTGGGGTGAAGCGGGTACCAATGGTCAGCATGCGTTCTTTCAGTTATTGCACCAGGGTACCAAGCCGGTGCCGGCCGATTTTTTAATTCCTGCACTGAATAATAATCCACTGGGTTTGCACCAGCGGGTGCTGGTGTCCAATTGTCTGGCCCAAACCAAAGCCCTGATGCTGGGTAAACGTTATGTGGAAGCAGTTGAAGAATTGCAAAAGCAGGGATTGTCAAAGGAAGATATTAACGAAGTGGTACAGCACAAGGTATTTGAAGGCAACAAGCCTACCAATACAATCATTTTTGAACGTCTGTGC
Organism: Gammaproteobacteria bacterium; assembly: GCA_016191795.1. Classification (GTDB taxonomy): domain Bacteria; phylum Pseudomonadota; class Gammaproteobacteria; order SZUA-229; family SZUA-229; genus JACPVK01. The sequence continues at coordinate 1,433 of JACPVK010000372.1, read as the reverse complement.
CCCAAAACACTGGGATCGATACTTGCCATGTATGAACACAAGGTGTTTGTGCAGGGCATTATCTGGAACATTAATTCGTTTGATCAATGGGGCGTGGAATACGGCAAGGTGCTGGCAGGGCAGATCCAGAAAGACATGGAACAACCCGGAAATGTTTCACATCATGATAGTTCGACGAATGGCCTGATTAATTACCGCAAGCGTATTTATTTTGAGGAAGTTGAGAAGAACAAGATTGTTTAGTGTTTTATTTACAAACTTTGACGCAGAGCCACAGAGACGCAGAGTTTCTGATTTTATTTGACTGTGTGCTCTGTGCCTCTGTGTCAGTATTGTAGGGTGGGCAAAGCTTCATCTGCCCACGCGGTAGAATCAGCGTGGGCACAAACAGCGTGTCCACCCTACACGATTTAACTGATTTTATTTTTGTTGCTCTGCCAAAGCCCAGTCAATATGTTCCTTTACCATTTCGCTAACATCATCGCGTTTGGCTTTTAATGCATGCGTGATTTGTTGAGATTGTGGCGCGTTTCCTAAAGCCACGGCAATATTACGCAACCATTGCATATAACCAATGCGGCGTATCGGTGATCCCTGCATTTTTTCCATAAATTCCGGTTCGGTCCAGGCAAACAAATCCAGCAAACGTGGTGCATCCAGTTGATGGCGCACCGCAAAATCGGTTTCATTCGAAGGTTTGGCAAAACGATTCCACGGGCATACCAGCTGGCAATCATCACAACCATAAATGCGGTTGCCCATGGCTTTGCGAAACTCGAGCGGAATACTGGTTTTTAATTCGATGGTGAGATAGGAAATACAACGTCGGGCATCGAGTGTGTAGGGAGCAATGATGGCCTGAGTCGGACAGATATCGATACACGCTTTGCAAGTGCCACAATGATTTTCAGGTGCGCTGGTATTGGCAGGCAAGGGCAAATCAGTGTAAATCTCGGCAAGAAAAAACCATGAACCGGCATGGCGATTAATGAGATTGGTGTGTTTGCCAATCCAGCCCAGCCCGGCATTTTGCGCCAGGGCTTTTTCCAGCACCGGTGCACTGTCGGAAAAAACGCGATAACCGAATTCGCCGATTTCATGTTGCATTATATCGACGAGTTTTTGTAATCGGTTGCGCATGAGTTTGTGGTAGTCACGCCCGGTGGCATAGCGGGAGATAAAACCCAGTTCGGGATTGTCCAGTACCGTTTCCATGCTGTGTGAAGTGTGCGGGAAATAATCCATGCGTACCGAAATAACACTGACGGTTCCCGGCTCCAGTTCGGCGGGGCGGCTGCGTCTGGTGCCGTGGCGTGCCATGTATTCCATATCACCGTGATAGTCCTGATTCAGCCAGTTGAGCAACCATGTTTCGTGCTCGGGCAGGGCCACATTGGCGATGGCCAGCTGGGAAAAGCCCAGATCCTGGCTCC
>JACPVK010000371.1 GCA_016191795.1 Gammaproteobacteria bacterium | reverse complement strand
GTGATTAATTTTTCAGTCATCTGGCTCATGGCCAGTGGTAGTAAAATGGCAATTTCTGTACCCATACCGGGCCGAGTTTCGATCTCGATGTGCCCACCTGCCGCATGCACCAATCCGTGTACGACCGACAAACCCATACCGGTACCCTTGCCAACACCCTTGGTGGTAAAAAACGGATCGAAAATGTTTTTCACTATTTCGTCTGGGATACCCGTGCCTGAATCACGAATTGTGATCCTGGCAAACTCGCCATGAAATGGATGCCGACATGATGCACACACCCGTCGTGGAATAACCGTCTGCTCCAGGCGAATATGAATGGATCCATATTCATCCATGGCATCGCGCGCATTAATACTGAGATTCAGGATGATTTGATGTAAATGCACCGCCTGAATGTGCGCCTTGATTTCGGGATCCTCGATTTCACAACTCAGCTCAATGGTGCTCGGGATAGTCGAACGCAACAAGGAAATTACTTCCTTGATGACTGGCGATAATAAGGTGACAGGTGAGTTTGAATTCTGCGTGTCAGGCGACAAACGACTGAAAGTCAGCATCTGCGACACGAGCTCCTTGGCGCGATAACTCCCTTTTAATATTTCATTTAGGTAGCGTTCCAGGTTATCGGCCCTGTCGCTGCCCATTACCTGTTTTGACAGCTCGGTATAACCCATAATCGCACCCAGTATATTATTAAAGTCATGGGCGATACCGGCCGTTAAATGTCCGACTGCTTCCATTTTTGTAGCCTGAATAAGCTGATCGCGTAACAATTTTGCATCCTGTTCTGCCTGCTTGAGCTCAGTGATATCTTCAGCCGAAGACAGCAATCCGGTGACATGCCCGGCATCATCTCTCAGGATGGAATTATTCCAGGTAAATATACGCTCCTCGCCACGTCCTGTTAGCACCACATTTTCATATTTCGCCAGATCCCTTATTTCACCACTCATTAATTGGGAAAATACAATTTTAATTTCATCAACCAGGTATTTTGGCAGGAAATGATCAAACCAGTTTTTACCAATGATTTCCTGTTCCGGTAAACCCAGCATCTCGCAACCTTTCTGATTGATGAGCGTTATGTCACCACGCGTGTTTAACGAGATCAGCATAACGGCGGCAACATCCAGATAGTTTTTTGACTGTTGCTGGGATTTTTGTAACGCATGTTCGGTTTGTTTGCGTTCGGTAATATCGCGAGCGATCAATACGACCTGTCTGGCGACGCCATCTGTGGATGGCATGCAGGAAAATTTTACCTGGCACCAGATGGTATTTCTGGCGGCATCATACATTCGGCATTCTATCAGGGTGGCTGTTCTGGTTTCGAGTGTGTTGGCAATAACACATCTGACGCTTTCCCGGTCGGACGGTACCAGCCAGTCCAGCCAGTTTGTTCCTATGACCTGTTCATCCATCGCACCCGTGGAGTTCTGATTGATATAAAGTACATATCCAAATTTATCCAGAACGATAATATTATCAATCACCGAATCCATAATAGAACGATAACGTTCTTCGCTGTCACGCAACTGCTGTTCTTTCTTTTTCAGACCATCGAGCATGTGATTGAGCTCATGCCCGAGCACACCAATTTCATCTTCGCGCTGCAAACTGGCACGCAGCTCTCGATGCCCTTCACGATTACCTTTTGCAACATTTACCAGGTGGCGCAGTCCACCAGTGAGACCTTTGGCCATAAAAAAGGCAAAAATACTGCCTGTTAATATCGCCAGTAGTGTGTAAAACATGCCGTTACGAAATATATCGCTTAAACCGGCCGTGATTTTTTCCTGACCCACGCCTACCCTGGCCCACCCTATCAATTCATCACCTGCCTGTATCGGAAAAGCGGCATCCACCAGTTTATCGTCGGCATGCAGCAAGCGTACTCCTGCTGCACCCGTTAGTAATTGAAGGCTGACCTTGTCAGATAAATACAAATTATTTTTTGTGTTGTCGGTGTGTGCTATCACCTTGCCACGCGGGTTGACTATCATGGCGTAACGCAATTCCGGGAAACCGGATTGCGAATGCAGTACTTCGTTCAATCCGGCGAGGTCGCTCGCCAATACCCAGGAAGTACTGCTGGTTGCCAGTGTTTTAGCCAGTCCTTCGGCCCGCACAATACTTTCCTGATGCAAAAAATGACTTTGCCTGTCAACCAGATCAGCAACAAAAATTGTCATCAGTACTGCATGAACCAGTGCAATACCCAGAATCAACTGGCGCCGTATGGATACCATCCATAAACGTTTAAACCAGTTGATAATTTTGTTTGTCATTGAAAATTATTTCCTGGCTGTGGCATCGTCTGGTGGAATACTGGCCGTATATTTTTTTAAAAAATCTTTTACAGGCTGATAAGTTGCATTATTAGCCGGTTTAAATTTCGCCATATCCATACCGGCCAGTATGGCCTTGCCTTCGTCAGTGGTATGCATGTTGAGTATGAGCTGCGCCACGCGATCGACCAGCTCCTGCGGAATATCAGCACGAGCCATTAAGGAATTGTCGGGCAATGACTCGGTCTCCCACATCACCTTTAGTTCAGCTGCCACTTGCGGCTGGTTTTTTTGGAAGTCTCGCCATGCAGGTGGGTAAACCGTGCCGGCTGCTACATTACGCTGGTACACATTCATCAGGGATGATTCCATAGAGCCGACATAGCGTGACTCAATATCGGTGTTCACATTTAAACCATGGGTATGCAGAAAATATTTTGTCATCATGGTGGCCGCCAGTGCTGTCGGTGCCGGGAAACTCACCACCTTACCTTTCAGATCGGTCACCTTCCTGATAGGACTATCGCGCCTGATGACTATCATGCCGCGCAAATCATTTTCATTACCCATTTGCGCAAACACCTTATATCCGTTTTCAATTCCAACCACCGTGCCATACGGATTGGGTAATACAAATGCAAATTGATGATTGGCCTGTTTCTGGTCGAAGCTGGCAAAATTGCGTGACGCTTCAAAAACAAATCTTGCGTCCGGCAATTGCGTGTTGAGGTAGTTAATCAGCGGACCAAATACGGCATGCAGTTTTTCCGGATTACGTTGAGGATGCACGCCGAATATATATTCCTGTGCAGATGAAATCGGTGCCGATGTAAATTCGGGTTGATAGGCGACGGGTTCTGACGGGTCACAGGCGCTCAAAATAACCGGAATCACCGCCAGCAAAAATCTGGCAATCGCATGGTGGGATGCTTTTGGCCATAAAGACCCACTGGCTACACTGTGTATTGCCTCAAAGCTCATATTCATCCCGGGGTAGGCTTAATAGTTACGCATTTATATATAGAGCATGTATATAGAGTATGGATGGATGGCTGACCATGTTCACCACAACGGCACCCCCAAACCTGCCGTCTCTTTGTCCCACCCGGTATTCTGTTTAAGAGACTCTGGCGCCCATTGATTATGGTTTTTGATAAATAAATGTTGTTTTTAGCCATTAATTATCTTATATGATAATTTATGTATTAGCTTATATGATCAATTTCTCCATTTTTTGGTCTATAATTTATCAACAAAGTAATCAGAGGTGATGATTATGAATCCAGAACTGCATACCCTCGTTAGTCAGGCGCTGGAAACCGCCAGTGAGGAAGGACTGAGCCAGAAGCTGCTGGCCAGCCGCTCCAGTGTCGGCGAAGTCGCCCTGTCCCGCCTGAAGTCAGCCGATGACGCACGCTTTAGCACCTTGCAGGCTATAGGCAAGGGCGTTGGCCTTAAGCTGGTATGGGTGGCCGACAACTCGCTGGCGGAACATGTTGCTCGCGGCGATTTGTTCGAGTAACGCCCGATGGCCGACAAGATAGCCGTCGTCTGGACCCGCCTCGGCCCACAACCGGTCAAGATGGGCACGCTGGTGGTCACCGATAAGGAATCCCGTTTTACTTACGAGCCGGAATACGCCAAAACCGGCCTGCGCGGCCTGGGGATGGTATATCCGCCAGACCAGTTCACCACCACCATCAGCCGTCCACGCAACGAGTACTTTGACTTATTACCCCCGTTACAGGCACTGGTGCCGCCGCGTTCCGAACGCAATTTTCAACGTGCCCTGCTGCAAAAATACCTCGCCAGCATTAATTTGCACCCCAAACCGGGCTTTGATACCGACTGGGAAATCATGATCCGCGCCGGTCACGGCGCCATTGGCCATATCGATGTTTTTGCCTCGGATGAAGCCGCTCACCAGTGGTATGCCACGCCCTCGCGCAAGGGTCTGGTGGAAATCAGCGATGGTTTTGGCTTTTCCCTGAAAGAATTCATGACCTGGTTTGACGACGACGCCAAAGCCCTGATTGATATTCTCGGCCCGACGCCCAGTGTCGGTGGCGCCATTCCCAAATTACCTTTATCTATCCCGGCAACCGGATGGGATGGCCGCATTGGCCTGCCCACCCGCTTTGGAGACACAGGCCGTATCGACATCATTCTGAAGCTTGAAAATACCGCCACCTACCCCGGCCTGGTGGAACTGGAAACTCTGGGCCTGGACATGCATCGTGCCGCCGGCTTTGACGTGCCGCAATACTGGCCGGTGGAAGTGAATGGCCTGCATGGCCTGGCTATTGCCCGATTTGATCGCGATGCACAGGGCAACCCGATATTTGTGGAATCCATGTATTCCATACTGGCATCGGGTAATAAAAACATCAGCAATCATTACAGCGCAAGCTATGACATGATCGGCCGTGCCCTGAGTAATCCACGTATTCAACTGGTCAGTGATCACAAACAGGCGAAAAAACATTTATTGCAACGTTTAATCATGGCCATGCTCACCGGCAACGGTGATTTGCATCTCGAAAATTTATCGCTGATTGAGAGTAAAGGCGAGATCAGTTTTTCACCGGTGTATGATCCCACACCCATGCGCGCGTATCGCATCCACAATATGCTGACACCACCGGGCATGACATTTGGGGATTATGGTGATTACCCGGATGATAGCAAGGACGCAACACCCGTTGATTTTCCGTCAGCATGGTTGCGCTTTATCAAAACGCTCGATATACGTAAAAACGAATTCACATCGATAGTTGAGAATCTACTCACCGCCACCCGCGATTTCCCGGAACGTGTCGCGCAATTGAAAACCGTGCCAGAAGACAATAAAACTAATCTGCAAAAGATACATGAGGCTATTCGCCGCCAGTTTGAGGTTATGCTCTAGTCCGATTCAAAGAAAAAGCGTCAGCCTGAAGGCCGACCCACAACGTTATCACACACTGTGGGTTGCCCTTCAGGGCAACGCTTTATTTCTGATAACATAATAAACTCACAGATCGGTATGAAATTCGGTCCACAAAAAAATCGTTCACCATTTTTTATACGGGTGCTTAACCAGATTCACATTATAATACCGCGGATCTTCCGTCACATCCTCACCTGCCCAGCCCGGCATATCAAACTTTTCGATTTCATTACCCAGCTCAATTTCGGCAACAACCAGTCCGGCATTGTCGCCAAAAAACTCATCAATTTCCCAAACATGTTTGCCGTATTTCACAATATGGCGTAACTTGTCGATTTGCGGTTGCTCGCAGAGACGGTCCAGCATTTCATTGGCTTCCTCCAGCGGAATGCTGTATTCGTATTCCATACGCCGCATGGATAGCTCGGCGCTTTTAATATTAATATTGGCGTGATCACCTTCTACGCGTATACGCACCGAGGCTTTGGCCAGTGCTCCCAGATAACCCTGCCGAATGCGTGTACTTTGCTCTGCTTGCGCACGCCAGTTATCATTCTTTAACAGGAATTTACGTTCGATCTCAACAGGCATGGCTATGGATACTCCGTTCAAACTTGATGACGACATTATATATGTGAACCATGCAGCCGTTGCGCCCTGGCCACAGGTGAGCGTGCAGGCGGTGAAAGATTTTGCCGATGAAAACGGGCATGTCGGTTCGCGTCACTATATGCGGTGGTTAAAAATCGAACAGGAACTCAAGCAACGTCTTGCGACCCTGATTAATGCCGCCTCAGTTGACGAAATCGCGCTACTAAAAAACACATCTGAAGGTTTGTCGGTTATCGCTTATGGCCTGGACTGGCAGGCGGGTGACAACATCATTATCGCTGCCGAAGAATTTCCCTCAAACCGAATTGTATGGGAGTCGCTGGTACATAAAGGCGTTAATGTTCAATTGGTCGATCTGAATGGTGCGGCAGATCCTGAACAATTATTGATCAGTCACATTAATGAGCACACGCGATTACTCAGCGTCAGTGGTGTGCAATATGCGCGTGGATTGCGCATGGATTTGCTCCGGCTGGGTAAAGCCTGCCGGCAAAACAGGATTTTATTTTGTGTCGATGCCATACAACAACTGGGCGCCATGCAGCTGGATGCGCAGGCGATATTTGCCGATTTTGTGGTGGCCGATGGCCACAAATGGTTGCTGGGACCGGAAGGTCTGGCGTTATTTTATTGTCGACGCGAATTATTACCGCGATTAAAGCTGCAACAATTCGGCTGGCATATGGTGGAAAATTTCACCGATTTCGACAACATGGATCAATGGCAACCGGCTCACAGTGCGCGACGATTTGAATGCGGCAGCCCAAACTTGCTGGCCGCGCATGCCTTGCATGCTAGCGTGGGATTATTGCTCGATACCGGCATGGCCAATGTTGAACAACAGGTGCTGTCAAAAGTACAAAAATTGATCGGGTTATTCAGTTTAATCGCCGGGGTCAGCATTCTGAGTCCTACACAGATACAACGCCATGCCGGTATTTTTACCTTTAGCATTGGCATAGCCGATCAGGCGCTCTATCAACATCTGGTTAATCGTGGTGTAGTCTGTGCATTACGCGGTGGAGGTATACGATTTTCACCACACTTTTACACATCCGATGCAAAGCTCGATACGCTGGCACTCTGGGTGGAGATATTCATAACCAGCCAGGGCTAAAAAATAGTGATTGAAGCGATAAATCGCACTCTTCGCTTCCGGCTGGTCAAACAGGCAGTCCTGTCAGTCACATACGACGGATTACCCTGCAATTTGTTTTGTTTTTAAATAAAGAGTCTGGCCAACAACTGCTAGACTCTGGGCGTAACTGATAATAACAACACTGATATGGAGATAACCATGTTCACCTGGCTACTGATATTCATCATCGTCATTGGAATAGCTGCATACTTTCAGCTACCACAAATGACCTGGGCTGCCATGATTGGCGCGGTATTGCTGGTATTCAGTTTCTCCGACACCACCAATCTGGTGGCCAATGTTTTACTCTGGACTTTATTCCTGGCGGTGGTTATTCCGCTCAATGTCAGCCAGATTCGATTGCAATATATTGCCAGACCCTTGCTGGATTTCATGCGCAAATCCATGCCCAGTATTTCCCAGACCGAACAGGAAGCACTGGATGCCGGCAGCGTGTGGTGGGAAGCCGAGCTATTCAGTGGTGACCCCGATTATCGCAAGGTACGCGAGTTACCCATACCAACGCTGAATAAAGAAGAGCGGGAATTTCTGGAAGGCCCGGTTGAAGAGCTTTGCAAGATGCTCGATGACTGGAAAATCACCCAGGAACAGCACGATCTGCCACCGGAAGTCTGGGCCTTTTTAAAGAAGCATGGCTTTTTCGCCATGATCATTCCCAAAAAATATGGCGGCAAGGAATTCTCTGCTCTGGGCCATTCCAGTGTGGTGATGAAAGTGGCCGGGCGCAGTATTACCGCGGCTGTCACCGTCATGGTGCCCAATTCTCTCGGCCCCGGTGAGTTATTAATGCATTACGGCACCGAAGAGCAAAAAAATTACTACCTGCCGCGCCTGGCCAGTGGCGAAGACATTCCCTGCTTCGCCCTCACCGGCCCCGATGCGGGGTCCGATGCGGGCTCCATGCCCGACACTGGCGTGGTATGCAAAGGCACATTTGAAGGCAAGGAAATCATTGGTATCAAACTTAACTGGGACAAACGCTACATCACACTGGGCCCGGTAGCGACCGTTCTGGGGCTGGCGTTCAAGCTCTACGATCCGGATCAGTTACTCAGTGACGAAGCCAACCGCGGCATTACCCTGGCACTGATCAATCCCAAAACCCCCGGTATTGATATCGGTAAACGCCATTTCACCAGCAATCACATGTTTATGAACGGCCCTAACCGTGGCAAGGATGTTTTTATTCCACTGGACTGGATTATCGGTGGCCCGGAATACATCGGCAAAGGCTGGACCATGCTGATGAACTGTTTGTCCGCCGGCCGCGCCATTTCGCTGCCTGCCCTGAGTACCGGTGCGGGTAAATACGTGGCGCGTTATACCGGCGCCTATGCTCGCATACGCAAACAATTCAAAACCCCGATAGGCCATTTTGAAGGTGTGGAAGAAGCACTGGCCCAGATTGGCGGCAATGCCTACATCATGAATGCCGCGCGCACCTTAACCTTAAGCGCGCTGGATGCGGGTGAAAGTCCGTCGGTAGTATCCGGCATTGTTAAATACCAGCTCACCGAACGTATGCGCAAAATTGTGAATCATGCGCAGGACGTGCACGGTGGCCACGGTATTTGCATGGGCCCGAACAACTTTTTAGGCCGGGCTTATCAAGGTATACCAATCAGTATTACCGTGGAAGGCGCCAATATTCTTACCCGCAGCATGATTGTATTTGGCCAGGGTGCCTTGCGCAGTCATCCGTATTTATTGCGCGAAGTTGGCGCTGTGAATAATCCCAATACCGAGGAAGGTCTGCTGGAATTTGATGATGCGCTGTTCAGCCATATCGGATTTATTGCCTGTAATACCTTCCGCAGCCTGTGGCTGGGATTAACCGGCGCACGCCTGGTAACAGCACCCAGCAAAGGCGTGGCCATGCATTATTACCAGCAACTCACGCGCATGAGTTCGGCCTTTGCCCTGCTCTCCGATGCCTGCCTGCTAATTCTGGGCGGCTCATTAAAACGCCGCGAAAAGTTATCCGGACGTTTGGCTGACGCTTTATC
>JACPVK010000370.1 GCA_016191795.1 Gammaproteobacteria bacterium | reverse complement strand
CCCGATCCCTTGCCGACATCGCGAGTCGTAAAAAACGGATCGAAAATACGCGGCAACAACTCAGCCGGAATGCCGTGACCGTTGTCACTGAGTGTTATTTCCACCGCATCACCAGCGTGGATGCAATTCACCGGAAAGCTTGAAACAGCAGGCGGTAACGGAAATTTTCCGTTATGACTGCATTGCGCCCAAATGCGTATCTCGCCCGCACCTTCCAGCGCCGCAAGAGCGTTGTTAAGTAAATTCAATATCGCCTGCTGCAGGCGCTGCTTGTCGCCATGAAGAACAATCGCCGGTGAAATCTCGGTAATAATATGCACTTGCGCTGGCACCTGACCTTTGATGAAATGCAGCGTCTCGGCCACCAGTTTATGCAGTGGCAACGCTTCTCGACTGAATTCGCGATCGTGCACAAATTCCAATAGCGAGCGGACAATATTGCGTGCCCTCACGGTCTGCTCATCAATCTGCCCCAGCATCTCGCGTCTAAAATTCCTGTCCGCACTGTCCAGTTCCTCGATCAGGATCTGACAGGACGTTGAAATGTTGGATAAGGGATTATTCAGTTCATGCGCCACACCCGACAGCAAGGTGCCCAGCGAGGCGAGTTTTTCGGAACGCAGCAAATGCTTTTGCCGCAACTCCAGCTCTTGCAACACATGATTAAAGGCATGGGTAAGCGACACAATTTCACGGTCGGCAGAGGGAATATCAATCTGATCGCGATTGCCATTGGCCACAGCTTCCATGCTTTTTTCCATGTGTTTGAGCGGATCGGCCACCATGCGGTACAACCTGCGCCCAATCACCACCACCAGTATTATCAACACCACTATCGACACACTCAGGCTGATACGATGCCGGGCCAGGGAGGCTTGCAGCATTTTGCGTTCCGCCGCTGCCATGGATTCGGCCGTTGTTACCAGATCCTTGCCGGCCTGACGCACCCTTGCCTCCAGCTCACTTTCCCTGGCTGTGGCGGTAACCGGCACGCGCAAATATTCTGCCATCAATTCGGCATACCCCTGCAAACCGATGCGCAGGGCATTAATCTCAGTTTCCCCACCGAATGCCGAAAACGCCTCCCGATTCTCCGCGAGCAATCTCTGTGCCCTGGCCACATAAGCCCGGTTTTCCTCCGCATCGGAAACCTGCCGATAAAGGAAATAATTCTTCTCGAAACGGCGAATTTCCAGGGTCACATTCACAAACTCGGCAACGCGCTCGCCACCCAGCACTTTTGTTTCGATCAACTGCAGCTCAATCAGCACAAAAACCGACAAGCCCAGCATCAAAGCACCGATGGAGTAATAAGCAAATGCAATCTTACGGCGTAAAGAATTCATGTGTTACATATTACAAACCATAGTTGCATATAGCAACAAGTTGTATCTGATGGAAATATCCATAAAAAACAATCAGATTACAAAACATGGAATTGGCAAAATTCCTGTTTGTTGCATTTTGTAATATATACATAATGAGCTTTGCCACCCGATTAAAATCGATAAATTTATAAATAACAATAACTTACATCATGCAACCACTGATGGCACAGGAAATGCAATATTCAGGCTGTTACCACAACGAGGTAGATACAATGGCCAAACTGATGAATACCCTGCAGGCATTTCTCGCTGCCCTCAAACAAACACACCACACACCCTTTAAACGCGGTTTGCATATACGGGCAAAAGCCAACCCAACCAGAACCTAGCACATTAGAATATGGTTAAATATGGACTTCGGGTCTGATCCAATATGCATGCCAGACCCGAAAGAATGGTTTTGCTTGCCCTGCATGGTGATCACGTCGATCAGCAAGCGCTGTCATCCGCAACAGGGCTTTGTAAACGGCTGGATGCCGGCCTGGAAATCCTTGTCGTGGCGCCTGATAACAACCTGCGACACGCCATACAACAACTGATGAAAGCACCCGACAGAGAACCCCTTTACTGGTCCCTGTCACCCAAACCCATGCTGCGGCGCCGGGATGTAGTGGATTACGCCAACACGCACGAAAACATTGTGGCGGTGGTTATCGACTCGCTCGAACACTGGGATGGCCGGGCACAAGACAGAAGCAGCAACCCCTGGCAGAGACTGCGATGCCCGCTGGTCACTGCCACACATAGCGAATAGAACAGGAATAAGCAGATGAATCTCTCGGCAAGTCAGGCCGCTTCGGGCCAGGCCAAACAACAACTTTTAACTCGCTGGCTGCCGTTTTTGCGCTGGCTGCCCATGCAGGGCCATACCCTCAAGGCCGACATGCTGGCTGGGATAACCGTCGCGCTGGTACTGATCCCGCAATCCATGGCCTATGCCCAACTGGCCGGCCTTCCTGCCTATTACGGTCTTTATGCTGCGTTTCTGCCGGGGATTATTGCGGCGTTGTGGGGTTCATCGGCCCAGCTCGCCACAGGTCCGGTGGCCGTAGCCTCCTTGCTCACCGCATCTGCACTGGCGCCACTGGCTGCAACCGGTTCAGACAGCTTCATTGCGCTGGCCATTTTACTGGCCCTGCTGGTTGGCATTATCCAGCTTGGCCTGGGCATTTTTAAACTCGGTGTCGTGGTGAACTTTCTGTCCCATCCGGTGATAGTCGGCTTTACCAATGCGGCCGCCATCATCATCGGCCTGTCCCAGCTGAACAAGATTTTTGGCGTCAGCATGGGTCGCAGTGAACATTTTATTCAGGATATCTGGGGTGTAGTACTGCAAATAGGCGACACCCATATACCAACCCTGATCATGGGCGTGAGCGCCTTTGCCATCATGTGGGGATTAAAAAAATACGCACCTAAAATGCCTGGCGTACTGATTGCTGTCACGCTCACTACACTGGCGAGCTGGGCCATCGGATTTGAACAAAACAGCACCGGAACACCGGATGAAATTCAAAATCCGGATATCAAAATACTGGTAACCGATATTTCGAGTGCAGATATTGAAGCGAACGAATTACAGTTAAAAATTGCCGACAGGCAAACGGCATTAAAGCAGCTGCAAAAAGCGCCGGATGATTCTGCTCGTCAGACAACTTCGATGAACTACGAAATAGATTTACTCAAACTCGATCTCGACAAAGCCATAGCCAAAAGTGCCGAACGCAAACGTGTGCTGCGCAAGCTGCATTTTGAACGCGTTCCCTCTGCAGATGGCCAAACGGCCAAACTCTATCTGGCGGGCCAGGTTCCGGCTGGCGAAACATCCGACGGCCACCACTGGCGTATTAAAAAAATCAGCGAGAACAAACTCAGCCTGACCGGTGGCGGCGAAGTTGTCGGCAGTATTCCTTCCGGCCTGCCAAGTGTCAGTTTGCCGCACTTCAGCTGGGAACAGTTCACATCACTCCTGTCTGCAGCGCTGGTCATTTCTCTGGTTGGTTTCATGGAAGCCATTTCTATCGCCAAGGCCATAGCCGCCAAGACCAAGGAACGCATCAACCCCAATCAGGAACTGATCGGTCAGGGCCTGTCGAATATTGTCGGTAGCCTTAGCCAGGCCTTCCCGGTTTCAGGATCATTTTCGCGTTCCGCAGTAAACCTCAATGCCGGGGCCAAAACCGGTATGTCCAGCGTTTTTGCCGGCCTCATCGTGCTGGCTACACTGCTGTTTCTGACACCACTGCTTTATCACTTGCCGCAGGCGGTACTGGCTGCCGTGATTATGATGGCAGTGATTGGACTGGTTAATTTTGGCGCCCTCCGTGACGCCTGGCATGCGCACAAGCATGATGGCGCGGCAGCAGTTGTTGCTTTTGTTGCCACACTGGCCTTCGCCCCGCATCTGGACAAGGGCATCATGCTCGGCGCCGGGCTGGCGATTATTCTGTTCCTGTACCGCACCATGACACCACGCGTGGCCATTCTCGGTCGCTTCCACGACGGCACCTTGCGTGACGTCAAGGTCAACAATCTGCCGACCAGTGAACACGTCATCGCCATGCGTTTTGACGGCTCACTGTATTTCGCCAACGTCTCGTATTTTGAAGACACCATACTCGAAGCCATTGCCAATAATCCAAAAGCGAAATATCTGCTGGTTGTGGGTGACGCCATCAATCAGCTGGACGCTTCCGGCGAGGAAGTTGTACACCATATGGTGGAACGACTGAAATCCATTGGCGTTACCATCGTGTTCAGCGGGTTGAAAAAACAGGTACTGGATATCATGCGTCAAACTGAACTGTCTGCTGAAATTGGCGATGAAAACATTTTTGCCAACGAGAATATGGCGCTGCGCAGCATTTATCACCGACTCGAAGCGAGTGGCGTTGATACATCAAATGACCTGAGCCTGATTACCAGCAAATGACTTCAGGCTGACGCCACCGCATTCCGATCTTATTAACCGCATGTTAACGACTCTCTTGCTGATTCCGGTTCTG
>JACPVK010000369.1 GCA_016191795.1 Gammaproteobacteria bacterium | reverse complement strand
GAGGCGCAGAGAAAACAGATGAAAACTCGGCGTCTCTGGGCCTCTGCGTCAAAATCTTCCGGCTTTCACGGATGGTAACGCCTTGCCACCTTGTGTCGCGTTAGTTTCAGAGTCATAAAAACAAACATTTGCGCTTTTATTGGCGTGTATTTGCGTTAAGTCTTTTCTGTTTTGGTGAAATATTCAGGTTAGGGTGCTGGACTGGCTACGCTGCGCTCTATCTGGCTCAGCATATTTTCAAGCTGGGTATAGTTGATGAGTAACCCTTGTAGTTCAATGCTATCGAGCATGTCATCACGTTTAACTTCCTCTTCCATATCGCCAATCAGCCAGCAAAATTTATTAAATAATTTTTCCGTCGCATCCGTTGTGGGATGGTTTAGCGACCAGGTATGCAAGTCGGACAGGCGTTTTCGTATCCAGGAAGTCTTTGTCTTTACCAGTGTCATGTTTTGCTCTTTCTGGGCGAGAATACCCTGTAATTCCAGCATATTAAACTGGAGCTCTTCCATTTGTTGTCTCGCTTGTGGCAAATTTTGTACGCTGACGGGCAGGTTGCTGGTACTGACATTATTTGAGACAGGCGCAGATTGGGTTGCAGGCTCGGTATGTGCTGAAATTGGCAATGTCAACGCAACTAGTGACGCAAGCATCCTGATTATTGGTGTCATAACGAGCTTCTCGAAGGGTAATGGTCCGGGTTTGATCTATGCCTTCTATATAGCATGTGTGAATGCCGGAAAACAGCTTTTGTGGTTATCGAATAATATGAAATATTATATACGCTAGCTATTTTACGGGGCAGGTCTTGTTAAGCCGGAAGCGGTTTTTATCTACCCGGTTCATAACTATCATATTGTGGCAATTCATCACAGATGACATCCCAGTTGGCTTTGGATGCCGCAAATATATGCGCCGACGGTCTTTCTGTGATATCAGAATCAATTGTACCCAGTCGTATACGTACCACCCCTGGTTTGGAAGTATTGACGCTCAATATAGGTGAGCCGCAGTGTTTGCAGAAGAATCTGGTTTGAACGTCTGTGTATCGGTAGGCGGTTAATTCATTTTCTCCGGCCAGATACAGAAAACTGCCGGTCTCAACGACACCGTTAGTGGCGAAAGCACTGCCCTGAGCCTTGCGACATTCTGAACAATGACAATAAATAATATTTCGAATATCGCCGGTTATTTTAAAGCGTACTTTTCCGCATAAACAGCCGCCATGGTAATTATTGCTTGCCATAATTCAATTGGCCTCTGGTGTCATAGCTTGTATCGAGTCTGTCAGGTTAAGGCACCGATTGAGAAAGTTAATCGCCAGTTATTTTTGTTCATTACATCTAACAGGTGTTTCTGAATCTTTGTGACGGTGATACTGGCCTCTTTTTGATCAGGCTCCGGGAGTAAAAAAGCGAGCTCGTCCCCGCCATTGCAAACAACAATATCACTCTTTCTCTAGCCGGGATATTTCACCAAAAAGAAAATAATTACCGCCAATAAAAGCGTAATTAGTATAAAAAACCTGTGCTCACAGGGGCGGTTTACACCCCATGGAAAAGCGTCAGTCTGAAGGCCGACCCACAGGAAAATATCCGCTTTTGCAGTAGGGTGGGTGAAGCGCAGCGTAACCCACCATTTTGATGGGTTGCGCTGCGCTTCACCCATCCTACGACCATACAAATTTTCCTTAACTTAATGGCATTGAGGCCGACCCACAGGAAAATATCCGCTTTTGCAGGTTCGACTTCAGTCGAACGCTTTTGCCGTGATAATTCTATGAAATATTCAGGCTAGCCATCGTGTTTTTCACTATAGGGGTATCGCGTATGACCATAGCGAATAACCAGTACAGCTATTGCGATGGTTAACATGGCGCCGGCTACGCCTAGCATGCGCCAGTTATCAAGATTTTTCATATCGAGCACCAGATAGCGAGCCAGGGCCACCATGGCAATGTAGAGCGGCATACGCACGGGCAGTTTTCCTGAATCAAGGTAAATGGCCACCATGGCCAGCACTTCCAGGTAAATGAACAGCAGTAACAAATCAGCCAGTGCCACGGTTCGCAGGGAAATCATATGCAAGATCTCAAATCCCATGGCGATGACAGTAGCAATAGCGATGATCACCAGGCCAATATCCTCGATAATGATAATTGTCTTGTGACCGTTCTTTTTAAAGTTAAGGTTATTCATAGATCTTCATTCATTGTTGTGTTACAGGTAAACCCAATGAGCCTCTGGTCAAGTCAGACAATATCCGTTATTTTGTCATTCGGCAATGATGATTGTTTACGTATTTAATATAAAGTCATTTTATCTTCAATACAGATAAAGATAAGCCGGCATGACATTAGAGCATACAGTGGATTATTCCTGCGTTGCATCAATACGATAAGTCGCATGACAAATAACGCAATTTCGCATTAATGCAGAGAGTTGTATTAAGATCTGCCGGCCATCACCCAGATCATTGGCATCCATGACTATCTGATCAAACTTTGAATGCGTATCAAATCCTAATTGTTTGAATTCCATCGGCAACTTGCCAATGAGTGTGCCGGGCACTTCATTCTGTGCGGCTCGTCCTACCGCGCGTGCCGCATCCGATACCAGTTT
>JACPVK010000368.1 GCA_016191795.1 Gammaproteobacteria bacterium | reverse complement strand
CGTCCGACGCAACCATAAATAAATTACTACCGGCCATAAATTATCGGCTTGTGCATTTGGATGAGAGTCGTCGCACAATACGCTTTGCGACGAAAGATGTAAGAATCGATTTGGGTGGTATTGCAAAAGGATATGCAATAGACAAAGCTGTTAATATTATGAAGTCGTGTGGAATTGAGCATGGTTTTGTAAAGGCGGGTGGCGACTCCTACGTACTCGGGGATCGAAATGGCCAGCCATGGATGTTAGGAATTAAACACCCTCGCCAGAATAACAAGGTTGTTGTGCGACTGCCATTGATGAATGTGGCTGTTTCAACATCCGGTGATTACGAGCGTTTTTTTATTGAAAATGGTGCACGGATACACCACATACTGAAGCCAGCAACCGGAAAACCTGTCACTGACAAATGGAGTGTGACAGTCATTGGGGATTCGGCAATGATGACGGATGCACTCTCAACGACCTTGTTTGTGATGGATGTTAAATCCGGCATGGCGTTGATAGATAAAATTGGAAATGTTGATGCCATAGTGATAGATGCGAATGGCAACATGCATTATTCCTCTGGTCTGGCTGAGCCTTCCAGTGAACTGCATTGAAGAATAAGAATGTGTTATTAACAGTTATGAAGTCAAGCGTATGAAACAGTCAAAATCATTAAGTTTCAGATTAGTTGCAGTCAGTTTATATGTTGCTGCATTGAGTGGCTGTACACCTTCCGGTGAGGGAGCTAATCCGGGTCTTGTCGATTTACCAGTGGTTTACGCCAAGCGAACTATACCGGTTGATGATGATGGTGTGCCGGTACACTACGATGTGCGTGAGCCAGTATCGCCCGATATGGGCGGGTTTAGTGCGGGTGGTGATTTGTATATTCGTACTACAACGAGTGCTTCAGTTGCTGAAAAGAATATAACGCGCTCGGTTACGTTGGGCTTAGGTGATGTTAAGGATGTCAATGCATCACATGACGGAAAGAAAGTTGTGTTCTCCTTGCGTTTGGCTGACCCGGATCCTAACGATCCAGCAGATGATCCCACCTGGAATATTTATGAGTACGATGTGGAAAACGATGTTTTACACAGAGTAATTGCACTGGATAGTGATGCCGATGCCGGAAATGATATTGCACCTGCCTATTTACCGGATGGCAGAATTGTATTTTCTTCTGACAGGCAAAAAGATGCCAAGTCGGTGTTGTCTGATGAAAGTGCAATTGCCGGCGGTATTGGCAAGCCATCATTTTCTTCGATAGATGAAGATGGGCGCACCAAAGCCATGGTGTTGCATGTGATGGATGCCACTGGTGACAACATCAAACAAATTTCATTCAATCAAAGTCATGATCTGGACCCTACTGTCATGCCGAATGGTCGAATACTGTTCAGTCGCTGGGAAAATGCGGTCGCCAATAACTCCATCAATTTGTACACTATGAAACCGGATGGTTCCGACGTGCAAATGTATTATGGCGAGCAGGCTGCCAGTCACCTGGATAATAATGCGAATGTTGTGCAGCTAACCCATCCACGTGTTATGAGTGACGGACGTGTTGTTGTCCTGGCTCGCCCTTATACTGATACTTTCGCCGGCGGTGATTTGCTCATCATTGATGGCGCAAATTATATTGATACCAATCGCCCGACATTTGCAAACTGGAATATTTTAACTGGCCCGGGTCAAACCAGGGCGGTTACAGCCAATGTAAATAACGCGAGTGTGGTGGATGGCAATATTTCTGTTGCTGGTCGTTATTCATCGGTATTCCCATTGCTCGATGGCAGTAATCGATTAATCGTCAGTAAAGGTGTGTGTCAATTGACCACCGATGATGTGAATGACCCGAATATAATTATCAATGATCGTCCCTGTATTGAGCCTTATCTGTCTTTTGTAGACCCGATAACGAATGTTACGGCCACGGAACGGCCGCCTGCCTACGGTTTGTGGATTTATGATTTGAGTAATAATACAGAGCGACCACTATTTGTTGCAGAAGCCGGGTATATGTTAACGGATGTCGTTGTGTTGCAACCCTACGATCGTCCTGATGTTATAGCTGACGAAGTCTTAACGGGTGAAGCCCTTACCTGGGCAACTGAGCATGTGGGTGTTTTGAGTATTCGCAGCGTGTATGACATGGGGATTGGGCAATTTAACTGCAGCTTTTTTACAGCTACATGCGCACAGTCAACGTTGGCCGCACTGAGTGATCCTGCTGTGACGGCTGATCAAAGACCAGCGCGGTTTCTGCGTATCATCAAGGCAGTCGGTCTTCCTGATCCGGATGATGCGGGTATGCCGGATCTGGCTGGTACAGCCTTTGGCAGAAATCGTAGCCTTGGTATGCGGGAAATAATCGGCTATGCACCCATAGAGCCAGATGGTTCGGTAAAGGTGAAAGTGCCTGCCAATGTCGCATTTGGAATTGAAGTGCTGGATAAGTTTGGTAGAAGACTGGGCAGACGCCACGATAACTGGTTACAGGTAAAGCCTGGTGAAACCTTGCAGTGCAATGGTTGCCATAATCCGAGTCCAACGGCGCCGCAGTTGCCTTATCCTCACGGTCGGAGTGACGCGGTGGCGGATTCTATTAATCCTGGTATACCGAGTGATGGGTATGAGATTCCCAATACACAGATTACCGGCACGACTGAAGTGCCTTATGCCGGTAATTATCGTGAAACTCTGGCCGATGTCAGAACGCGAACGCTGCCGTTTGTAAACATAGGCGGTAGTGTTATTACAACGCTAAGCCCCTCAATGAACGTAGTGTTTCATGATTACTGGACATCACCTTTATTGCGTACCCCTGATGCATCCTTTAGCTATACCTATGCTGCAGTTATGGGCGTAGGTGGCCTGAATACGGCGATGCCTCTCGACCCGGCAAGTCCATGTCATACCGCCTGGGCTTATAACTGCCGTGTGGTTATAAATTATCTGGATCATATACAACCAATCTGGGATGCAGCCAGAGCTTCCGGTGCCTGCGTGTCGTGCCATACTACTACCGGTGGTACAGTTGTTCCGGCAGGCCAGCTGGACTTGACAAGCGTCACCTCGGATCTGGAAGCAGATCATGTGACGTCGTTCCAGGAGCTCTTCTTTGACGATAATTTGCAGGAAATAGTGAATAATTTGCTGGTTGATCAGACAACCACTGTTATAACACCCGTACTGGATGCTAACGGTGTTCAGGTAGTGATTAATGGGGTACCACAAGTTGTTATTACTCAGGAGCCTATCGTTAATCCAAATGGGCCAGCTATGAGTACCAACGGTGCCCGGTCAAGCTATTTTATGGAAAAGATGACGAATACCGAGCTTAATGCCGGGCGTGCTCTGTCCGGAACAACAGATCATTCAAGCTTTTTAACGGCTGCTGAGCTACGATTAATCGCCGAGTGGCTGGATCTGGGTGGCCAGTATTTCAATAATCCATTTGATAGCAGAGCACCACAAAACTAATGCCTGGCTACAAATGAGCGATATAATCCCGGGCACATAACCCGGGATTGCTTTTTAGAACGATAATAATGCGAATTACTTTTCTAGTTATATTGTTATCTTTGTCATTTTCTCATGTCGCCTACGCTGATGAGGCTCTGCAGCGCGTTAAGATTGCCGATCCGTTTATCGATTTACATGCTGGCCCAGGTGATGGTTACCCGATATTCCATGTGATAGTACGCGGTGACTATCTTGATATAATATTGCGCCGCACTTCCTGGTTGAAAGTGCAAACTGAAAAAGGTTTGCAAGGATGGGTGTCTGTCGATCAGATGGAAAAAACTCTGACGCCTGCCGGAGAAAATGTTGAGTTCTCACGTAGTACCGAAGAAGATTTTGAGCAAAGGGATTGGGAAGTGGGGCTGCTTGGGGGTGATTTCGGCGGTGCGACCATGTTTACAGTTTATGGTGCACGATATATCAATCGTGGCCTGGCAGCGGAGTTGGGATATGCAGAAGCTATCGGATCGGCATCCAGTAGCCAGCTGATCAAATTAGGTTTATTTATGCAGCCATTTGTAGATTGGCGCGTATCTCCTTACCTTTACCTGGGTACTGGCGTAATCAATGTAAAGCCTAACGCAACAATCGTCATACCCGAAAATAAAGATAACCAGTTTAGTAATGTCGGTATTGGCATACGCGGTTATATTTCGAGAAAAACCATTGCTCGACTGGAGTATGGAGATTATGTTTTGTTTTCTGCTGACCAAGATACTGACAAAAACCTGAGTATTAAAGAATGGAAATTAGGTATAGCCGTTTTCTTTTAAAAATTACAACGTTAACTTTGATTTTGACTGGCCAGGCTGCCTGGAGTGAGACGCCATCGCTTGATCAAATTCAGGAAGTCGAGGCTGTTATTCAGCCGGAAGTTGCACGTGTCGAGTTTGATGAATCAAAGATAGACGTTGGTGATTTTGAAATTGTTCCGGCCGTAGGTATCCTGAGCATTGAAGATTTCAGCAGTAATGTGGTTATAAATACAAAATTTAACTACCACATGTCTGAAGATGTGTTTATAGGATTTGAGTTAGGTCGATCCAAGGGTGGAAAGTCCACCTTCGAAGTCATGGTGCCGGGTTCTAATTTTCTCTCGGATGAGCAGAGGGTGCTAACGTATTATTTATTTAACATTGGATACAATATGTTGCCTGGCGAAGCGTATCTGACTGATAAGGTAACTTATAACAATGCGTTGTATCTGACTGGCGGCATGGGTAGTGTGGAGTTTGCCGGCGATACCAGACTTGCAGTAACGGTCGGCGTCGGCTACAGACTAATGATGTTTAATTTGTCATCTCTGTATGTTGAAATGAGGGATCATACATTTAATCTTGATGTTACTGGTGTGAGTAAATTGACCAATAATTTTGAGATGACACTTGGATATAGTTTTTATTTCTAGTGAGGTGTTTATGTTGTTACGTTACAAGTTCGGTAAATTGTTCTGTATCGTCACCATTGCTTTATTGCTGGTAAGTAATGCCCAGGCAGGTTCAGAAATGAAACAGCCGGCACCAAATTTCACCCTTAAAAGTAATAGCGGAAAAAATATTAAGCTTAGCGAGCTGCGTGGCCAGGTTGTATTGCTTAATTTCTGGGCGTCATGGTGCGGTCCATGTCGCACTGAAATGCCATTGTTAGTGAAAATTCATGATAAATATAAAGGCATGGGATTTACTGTTCTGGGTGTAAATGTAGAAGAAGATTCAGCGCCGGCAAAATCTATAATAACCAAGACAAAAATCAGTTTCCCGGTATTGTTTGATCAAACCAATAGTGTCAGTAAGTTGTATAACGTATCAGCCATGCCCAGCACTGTACTAATTGATCGTGATGGAAATATGCGTTATCTGCATGAGGGATATAAATCGGGAGACGAGGAAAAATATCGGGAATGGATCAAGAAACTGGTTCAGGAATAAGAAATGTTAAGGGTCGCGTTAATATCTTTTATTTTGCTTGTGTCTGCCGCCTGTGACGTCCAGCCCTGGGTCAAGCCCTATGAGCGAGCCAATCTGGCAGATGAAGTTATGCAATTTGATCGTGATCCCGTGGCATCGTCTTATCTTGAACATGTATACGAAGCGCGCGAAAGTGCGCGTGGCGCAGGTATTACTACAGGTGGTGGCTGTGGTTGTAACTAAAAATTCTTGCGGATTTATTCTATGCGTCTGGTTGTTATTTGGTACGCAAGGTCATGCACAGGTTTTGCCAGAAGATCGAGTTGACTCGCTTTACCATATCTATGATGGCGGGGGTATCACCGTGCAGGGTCCATCAGTATTGGTTCGTAAAAGTGTTGCCGACACCGTATCTGTTTCTGCAAATTATTATGTAGATAGTATCAGTAGCGCCTCAGTTGATGTTGTAACTCTTGGGGCAAGTCGATATGCAGAAGAGCGTACACAGCTGTCAGGGAGTATTGAATATCTGTATGAGAATTCAATACTAAGTTATGCCTACACCAATAGTAGCGAAAATGATTACGAAGCTGTAACCAGTAATTTATCAATCGCGCAGGAAATGTTTGGTGGGTTGACAACTGTTGCATTAGGCTTCAAGTCTGGTAATAACGTGGTAAAGAATAGTACCAATCCAAGCTTTGAAGACACCACTGATATAAAAGGGTACAGACTTTCATTGTCGCAGGTTATTACAAAAAATATTTTACTGGGTTCCGCGTATGAGATTATTACGGATAGCGGCTATTTGAATAATCCTTATCGCCAGGTGCGCTATATCGACACAAGCCAGGCACTTGGGTACAGTTTTGAACCTGAAGTTTATCCTCAGTCGCATACAAGTAATGCAGTTGGGTTTAACATAAAATATTTTTTGCCGTATCGAGCAGCTTGTTCGGGTGGTTATAGATATTATATTGATTCCTGGGATATTACAGCTGATACCATAGATGTAAGTTATGTTCATCCTTTGAATGAAAATTGGTTGCTTGATTTTAGTTACCGTTTTTATTCACAAACCAGCGCTTCATTTTACAATGACCTGTTTCCCTATCAAACTGCACAAAACTATCTGGCGAGAGATAAGGAGCTAAGTACCTACAGCAGTCATTCGATCGGGCTGGGAGTGACCTATAAGCTGGGCCGTGATCAGTTAGTCATTGTTGAAAAGGGTTCGTTGAATCTTTATTTGACTGCGTTTAGCTTTCAATATGATGACTTTCGGGATGTTCCAGCCGGCAGGGATAATAATCTAATGGGTGGCACGGAGCCGATGTATGATTTCAATGCATATGTAATTCGTAGCTATTTGTCCATCTGGTTTTAATCTGTATTGGTCTGTTAACTGGTTCACGGTTTCCTTCGAATTTGATCTCTTAAACTGCCCGCGCGTTATTCATGATGTATCTATTGTTATTGCAAAGGCCTGGGGTGATGGAAATGACCACAATGAATCGTGCACTAATCTTGCTAACAGGCATGTTGTTTGCAGCCGGGTGTTCGCCTGATTTACCGGGCGGTGATCAATCGAGTTCATTTCCTGGTGAATTGACAAGCAGCGAATTCAACGTACTTAATAATGAACAAAAGTATCAGGTCGCAAATAAGTTGCTTGGTACGATTTTCAGGGGTGTGCCGGTAGATGATTTTTATGACATATCGGCAGGTGTTGGCGATCTCCGGCTCAAGAGCGGAAATGATTTTCTTGCAACTACCCGTTCAACATTATCATCAGTTCTTACTCAGGAGCAGCGTAATTACTACGACATGGTAATTACTGACCGGGATTCTATGGCTGCTGATTCCCTGTTTTCCATTAGCTTCTCGGATTCTGACGGGCCCTGGCCGAAACATCTGCCATTGGCACGTATGTATGCGTATCCATTGAGCAAGGATGTGTTTGATAACTGGATAGCCTATGTGCTGGCCAACACGATTCTCTTTTCGCCTGCGGAAGAGATAGACAGTGCTACTATCCGCGATGTTCAAAAAGTAATAGATAAACTTCGTGAGGATTTGCGCCAGAACAAAAGCGTGCGTCAAATTATTTCGCGTCATCAACGCACCCAGGAAAACTGGAGGCGTTTTCGATCTCCCGAAGACAATACGCGGGAAATGATTGAAATATACCTGGGCCTTTTCGATCGCGATGCCGATGTACCACGCGCAGCCAGAGCCTGCCAGAATCTATATCTCACCGGTGAAGCGGATGATTACGAGCTGATATCAAGTGGCTTTACCAATACCGAACCACAGTATGTGCTGGATACCTACATTGTCAGTTGCGATGATTTCTATGATCTCATTGCCAATCACCCGCTTGTTATGCAACGTGTCACAACGGTACTTGTTGAATATTTCTTCTTCACCAAATCCGGGGTAGAACGTGCTCAAATTGTCAACCAAATAGTTTCTAGTAATCCGCAGACTTTCCAGGATATTTTTACGCGCATATTATTTTCAAAAGCCTACCTGCTGGATAATGAACGCCCGAAATCTCCGGAGGAAACATTCTTTTCTCTGGCGCATCAAATGGATTGGAAGCCTTACCGTCTGGTTTTGAATGAAATGGCCAAGGTGGAGGGTGTGACGGATACAGAAGTGCTGAGTTTGAAACAAATGGGCTGGCATGTGATGTCGTTGAAACTGGGTCGGTTCACCGGTGTGCCATTGGATACATTGAGTTTTGCCAATTATCATCGTGGGATACGCGAAAAGCTTCTGTTGGGCGCTAACGGCAGTGGTGATTGTGGAGATGAAACCGGAACGGGCAATAGCAGATGTCGCTGGGCAAACGGCATGGGAATGAAACTGCGCACCGTACCAACAGTGCTCGCCGACACAGCTACGGCACAGGCCAGAGTTAAATATGAATATGAAATCAATCGCCTTAATAAATTAACAGCACGCAATACTCGCGTGCTGGCGTTGGCTGTGGACGATTATATTGATTATGTATTTTTGACGGGTTTGCAGCGTAAGGCGAATGACACGGAGAAGAGTGACTTGAAAACTTACTTCACGACTCGCGGTTATTTGGCAACCAGCGCCGGTATCAGCACTATAACCAGCGGTCGGCATGATGAAATGGCGCAAGTGATGTTTGATTACATGTCGAGATTGCCTGAGTTTTATTACTTCTTGCGTGTTAACTAATACGGAGTGAGCACATGAAACGTAGGCAATTCATTCAGGCGTTTGGCGCACTCGGAGCGCTGGCTTCAGTCCCTAATATTTTTCATAACCAATCATTTATCAGGTCGGCGCATGCCGCATTAACGCAGAGCATGATTGATACGGCCGGGTTTGTTGCTCCGGCCAGATTGCCACAAATAATCAATGTTTTTTTGTATGGTGGTCCGTCGGAACTGGCAGGTAACCTGACCAATATTGCAGATATAAATGCTAACTCACAGAATCCTTACACCGTGGTCAGCCCCAATATTCTCAAGCTCAGCAATGATGTAACGGGTGGCCAGATTACGCGTCATGGCTTCTGGCTGGATGCCGGTGGTCAGGCCATGGAAGACATGCTTGCCACAGGTGATATGACAATTTATCGCACGATTAATCGCCGCAAGGATAATACGCTGGCTCATCGCAACAGTATTTTTTCCAGTCAGAAAGGCACGCTGGATATTGAAATGAGTGGCGGCGTCGGCACCACTATAGCCTCGGTTTTGTATGCCAACAAAAATATACTGGATGGCTCGGCATTGCTCGGCGGCAGGCAGCTTGAGGAAATGATTCTGCCATTTGTTTCATTTGAAGGTGACAGCACAGCTTTTGCTGCAGATGCTACGCCGGGGGCCATCTTGTTGCCCTTGCAATTACGCAGTGTCAGTCTGGACCAGAACTTTGCCAACCCGTATGCGCGAGCAGGCGGCATTGCCGATCAGGCAGCTCTGGATGCCCTGGTGAATAAAATGACTGCGGTTGGTAATACGCGATTCCAGAAAGTCAGCGACAGCTTTTCCAGTCGTGCCAGTTTGGAGCCACGAATTGCCGGGTTACAGGCTAATCTGGTGGCGTCTTTGCCCAATATTGGAATCGGTGCAACGGATGCCGATGTTAACGGTGTTCTGACTTACCCCGTTAACAGTTTTTCGCAGCGCATGAAAGCCGCCGTTACACTTGCAATGCAAAATCCGGATTCGTTGTACATCAGTATTGGCGGAAGCCTGGGTGGCTGGGATGATCACGACAACGCTATAGAAAAATACGAACAACGCATGACGGATTTAATGACGACATTGCGTGTAGCTGCCAAACATATTCGCCTCGGATTACGCCCTGGCAACATTAGCAGCAATAATATTATCATTAACGTGCACGGCGATTTTGGTCGCAATGTGAATCTCAATGGCTCCCTGGGTTGGGACCATGGCAATAATCAGAATTTTTACACCATTGGTGGTGCCGGTGTGAGGCAGGGTGGTGTCGCGGCACTTGGAAAAATTGTCGGCAAGACGGAACGTTTTGGGAACACAGCCGAGAATCGCCAGTTCACGCGACCGACGGATGACAGTTACGAAGCGGAGCCCATGTCAATTGCGGCCACGGTGTACAAATATTTTGGCGTGCAGAATCCATCAATTTTAACGGCGTCGGCTGATATGAATGATCCTGAGGGTAGTTCGCCACTGGATGAAACAGTTGGCGGCGAACCGGCATTGTTCTGATGATTATTTGCCGGGATGTGTAGTTATATGAAAAATATTTCAAAATTGTTTGGCATAGCTGAACTGAAATACCATGGCGCGATTTTGGTCGTATTCGGCTTCTTCGAATTGTTGATTGATATATTCGGCTCTTATACGTAACTTCCCATCAGCAATTGTTTGTCCATACTGAACGCCAACAGTGACACTTCGCATGGCATCCAGTCGATAATCTGCGCTGGCAAATATTGGTAAAGGCTGTCCATATTCAAGGTGGTGTATAAAAAAACTGGCTGCAGTTTGTGTGTATAACCGTATATGTGGTTCTATGTAGCTGTGTTCACCAGTAGAGCTGCGATGCGTCAAGTCAAGAGCATGAGCTGACACATCCCAGTCGTCGCTGTAATAACGATACGATAAATGCACAACTTCATTGTCGTTACCATATTGATGTGCCAGGGAAGTAAAGATGACATTGCGCAGGCGGGTAACAGGTCGGCTTTCATAGTAGCGATCTATCTCGCCGTATGAAAATGTTGTGTCGGAGCTGATACCCACAACGTTTGCCATGCTGATAACTTTGTATGGATCTGTCTGGTAACCGTCAGCGTAAATCACATTATAATTTAGTTGCGCAACTGTTCTGCGGTTAAAAATGTGCGATATGCCAGCAATAACTTCGTACACATATTTTTCGGCATCAGGATAGAATATCTCGTCTTCTACTCGCGATAATGGTTCGGGTGTACCGCCGGTTTTCCGAAAAATCTGATCGTATGAGACACTGGTTCCAAAGGTATAGGTGTTGCTGCGATCATCATTATCCTGATTAAAGGACAGGCTGGCACCGTATGA
Organism: Gammaproteobacteria bacterium; assembly: GCA_016191795.1. Lineage (GTDB taxonomy): Bacteria > Pseudomonadota > Gammaproteobacteria > SZUA-229 > SZUA-229 > JACPVK01. The sequence continues at coordinate 907 of JACPVK010000368.1, read as the reverse complement.
CTGATAATCATTTTCTATTGACACACTTCCACCGTAATTTACCGTTAGAAGCCGATTTTGTTTATGAGCCCATGCCAGCAAAAAGGCGAGGCGGGTGTCATCAAATCCTACAAGATCCGGTCGCGCACCATTCAGGCTGCTGGCGCCTGCACCCGAAGCACTGGTCGTGGTGATGGAGGAATTTTCTGAACGTACGGCACCGGATGGTGTGGCGCCTGACATAGTGTCAAGCACCCATGTTGCCGAAGCCTGGTCATCATCCGTTAAATCTCCCTGAATTTGCAACATGACTTTATTGACCTTTACGCGGTCATCACTTTCGCTGTAATACAGGTAGGAGCTGTCTATATCCCAGGCATTATCAATTGCATGAGCTTGATGAATACCACCCAGTGTCGTGCAAACGGCTATAGCTAATTGTTCCCTGATTGATTTCATATTGTTGCCCTAATTGCAGCCACAGCCACCACCACCCACACCCTTGCCACCGGTTGCCGCCTCCTTGCTGAAATAAATATGGTCATCCGCATAAGACTGCATCGCATCCGGGATAAGTTGCATACTGTCTTGCGCCAGAATATGTCGTTGCCAGGGTTCAACTTTTTCAGTGCTAAAAGTATGTTTGGCACCCTGATAAAGTGAGCACGCCGGCAGCATGCCAAGGCAACATAGCAGTAATGCAGTTATTTTCATCGTTTGCTCGCCAGTGCCTGTTGAATGGTTGATTCGATACCAGCTTGATCCGCTTCTTTAAATCCGATGGTGTGGCTGATGATGTTACCTTTTCTGTCGATGATCCATGACGATGGCATAACGGTCAGGCCATATTGCTTTGCCGTCTCACCGTTTATGTCAGAAGCGATGAGAAAACTGGCAGGATGCTTTTGCAGAAATAAAGCCGCCTGCT
>JACPVK010000367.1 GCA_016191795.1 Gammaproteobacteria bacterium | reverse complement strand
TTTGTATGTAGACAAAGCGAAATGGTCGCTTTGGTGCAATTTATCCGGAATACAGACATGAGTATCGGTTTAATCGGAAAAAAATGCGGTATGACGCGCGTCTTCACAGAGGCAGGCGTGTCAATTCCTGTCACCGTTATTGAAGTTGCGCCAAATCGCGTAACCCAGATCAAGACAGACGAGCAAGATGGTTACTCTGCTGTGCAGATTACCACCGGATCGCGCCGCGCCAGCCGTGTAAACAAGGCGGCCGCTGGCCACTTTGCCAAAGCGGGTGTGGAAGCGGGTCGTGGCCTGTGGGAATTTCGTGTTGCCACGCCAGATGCAGCGGCCTATGCGCCGGGTGCTGAACTGACGGTAGGTGTATTCACCGCCGGTCAAAAAGTGGATGTTACCGGCACCAGTATCGGTAAGGGTTTTGCCGGTACGATCAAGCGTCATCATTTCAGTATGGGTGATGCCACGCACGGTAACTCGTTGTCGCATCGTGCACCGGGTTCTATCGGTCAGCGTCAGACGCCTGGTCGTGTATTTCCGAACATGAAAATGTCCGGTCATATGGGTAACAGACGTCGTACAACTCAGTCGCTTGAGTTGGTGAGTATTGATGAAGCACGTGGTCTGCTGCTGGTTAAGGGTGCGGTACCGGGTGCAAAAGGCGGTGACGTGATCGTACGTCCTGCTGTTAAGGCTTAAGGGGTCAGGTTCATGGATCTGCAAATTTTTAAAGCAGGCAAAACGCTCGCTGTGTCTGATGATGTATTTGCTCGTGAGTTTAACGAGGGTTTGATACACCAGACAGTCGTTTCGTATTTGTCAGGTGGTCGTGCCGGCACCAAAGCACAGAAAACACGTTCTCAGGTTCGTGGTGGTGGTTGCAAGCCGTTCAAGCAAAAGGGTAGTGGCCGTGCTCGCGCCGGTACTATTCGTAGTCCGTTATGGCGCGGCGGCGGCAAGACTTTTGCTGCTGTTCCACGTGACCATTCGGTGAAGCTGAACAAGAAAATGTATCGTGCAGCCATGTGTTCCATTCTCTCTGAGCTGGTTCGCCAGGACAGATTGCTGGTTATCGACGATATCGCAATGGCTGCACCAAAGACCAAGCAGCTGATTGCCAGGTTAAATGATTTTGGTATGTCTCGTGGTTTGATTCTTACTGAAACCGGAGACGATAGTTTGTATTTGTCGGCGCGTAACATCCCGCATATTCGCGTATCGGATGTATCGGGTGCTTCACCGGTAGAACTGGTTTCTGCCGAAAAAGTACTGATGACCGTCGGCGCATTGCGTGCATTTGAGGAGCGCCTGGCATGAATCTAGAGCGTATTTTACAAGTTTTGCTTGCCCCCCATGTTTCTGAAAAGAGCACCAGGGTGGCCGAGTCGAATCAGCAGCATGTATTCAAGGTTTTGCCAGATGCAACCAAAGGCGAAATTAAGGAAGCTGTTGAAGAATTATTCAAGGTTCAGGTTTCACATGTTCGCGTGCTGAATGTCAAAGGCAAAACAAAGCGCTTTGGTCAGCGTGAAGGAAATCGTTCTAACTGGCGCAAGGCGTATGTCACCTTGGCGGCTGGTCAGGATATCGATTTCGCGGGCGGAAAATAAGGTTAGGGGCGCAGCATGGCACTGGTAAAAACAAAGCCGACTTCTCCAGGTAGACGTTTCCTGCTGAAAGTGGTCAATGAGTCTTTGCATAAAGGCGAACCACTACAGTCACTTGTTGAAAGCAAGAACAAGTCAGGCGGTCGTAACAATAATGGTCATATCACTACTCGTCATATCGGTGGTGGCCACAAACAAAAATATCGTTTGATTGATTTCAAGCGCAACAAGGACGGCATTTCGGCTGTTGTTGAGCGTCTTGAATACGATCCGAACCGCAGTGCACATATTGCATTGTTGAAATACGCGGATGGTGAGCGCCGTTACATTATCGCTCCCAAGGGCGTAGCGGCAGGTGATGTGGTTTCCTCTGGTACCAATGTGGCTATCAAGAGTGGTAACTGCATGCCGCTGAGAAATATTCCGGTTGGTAGCCAGATTCACTGCATTGAAATGAAGCAGGGTAAAGGTGCGCAGCTGATTCGTAGCGCCGGTGCATCAGCACAGCTGGTAGCCCGCGAAGGTATTTACGCAACTGTACGTTTGCGTTCAGGTGAAACGCGCAAGATTCATCTGGATTGCCGTGCAACCATCGGTGAAGTAGGTAACAGCGAACATAATTTGCGTTCAATCGGTAAAGCGGGTGCACAACGCTGGCGTGGTATACGTCCGACAGTGCGCGGCGTGGTTATGAATCCGGTTGATCATCCGCACGGTGGTGGTGAAGGTCGTACATCAGGTGGCCGCCACCCGGTAACGCCCTGGGGTGTACCAACCAAGGGCTACAAGACTCGTGGCAACAAGCGCACCGATAATATGATCGTGCGTCGTCGCAAGAAGAAATAACAGAGGGTAATAACGTGTCGCGTTCATTAAAAAAAGGGCCGTTTATTGATCATCATTTGATGAAGAAAGTTGAAGATGCCGCCGCCAAAAACGAGCGTCGTCCGATCAAAACCTGGTCGCGCCGTTCAACAATTTTTCCTGAAATGGTTGGCCTGACTATCGCTGTGCACAATGGTCGCCAGCATGTTCCGGTTCTGATTAATGAAAACATGGTTGGTCAAAAGTTGGGCGAGTTTGTTTTAACTCGTACCTACAAGGGCCACGTAGCTGACAAGAAGACGAAGTGAGGCATAGTTAGATGGAAACTGCAGCAATACATAAGTTCGCTCGCATCTCGCCTCAGAAATGCCGTCTGGTAGTTGATCAGATCCGTGGTTTGCCGGTTGAGAAAGCATTGAGTTTGTTGTCATTCAGTAACAAGAAAGGCGCGGAAATCGTGCGCAAGGTGCTGGAGTCAGCCATTGCTAACGCCGAGCACAATGAAGGTTCTGATGTTGATGAATTGAAAGTGTCACAGGGTTTTGTAAATGAAGGCCCGGTAATGAAGCGACTTGAAGCACGTGCCAAAGGTCGAGCCAATCGAATTGTTAAGCGTACCAGCCATATCACAATTATGGTCTCGGATCGTTAAGAGAGAGCGAGCATGGGTCAAAAAGTACATCCTGTAGGAATTCGTCTTGGCATATCTGCTGACTGGAATTCAAAATGGTATGCCAACAGCAAAAACTATCCGGATTTGCTGAACGCAGATATCAAGGTTCGTGAGTTTCTGCGTAAGAAGCTGGCTAACGCCAATGTGAGCCGCATTCAGATTGAGCGTCCTGCGCGTTCGGCTGTTGTGACTATTCATACAGCTCGCCCTGGTGTCGTTATCGGCAAGAAAGGCGCAGATATAGAAAATCTGCGTAAAGATATTTCAAACATTGTTGGCCTGCACGTTAACAATGTAAAAGTGAACATCGAAGAAATCCGCAAGCCGGAGCTCGATGCTCAGCTGGTTGCTGAAGGTATTGCCCAGCAGCTGGAGCGCCGCATAATGTTCCGTCGTGCCATGAAGCGCGCGATTCAGAACACCATGCGTATGGGCGCTCAGGGTATGAAAGTCTGTGCTGCCGGCCGTTTGAACGGCGCGGAAATTGCCAGAACTGAATCATATCGTGAAGGCCGTGTGCCATTGCACACCTTGCGCGCAGACATCGATTATGGCTTCGCAGAAGCTTTGACTACCTTCGGCATTATTGGCGTGAAGGTGTGGATATATAAAGGTGAGGTATTTAGTCTTGAGCAGAAGCGTAAAGCTCAGGCGGATGCCAAGGCCGGTACAGGTAATAAGGTGTAACCATGCTGCAACCAAAACGTACCAAATACAGAAAAATGCATAAAGGCCGTAACCGCGGTCTGGCCCAGAATGGTAACAAGGTCAGCTTCGGTGAATTCGGTTTGAAAGCGACCATGCGCGGTCGTATTACGGCTCGCCAGATTGAAGCGGCTCGCCGCGTGATTTCCCGTCATGTAAAACGTGGCGGCAAAATCTGGATCCGCATATTCCCGGATGTGCCGATCAGTAATAAACCACTCGAAGTTCGTATGGGTGGGGGTAAAGGTAATGTAGAATACTGGGTTGCCAAAGTGCAGCCGGGTTCAGTGCTTTATGAGATGGATGGCGTGACAGAAGATCTGGCTCGTGAAGCATTCAAACTTGCAGCTGCAAAGCTGCCGATTAAAACAACGTTTGTTACACGTACGGTGATGTGATGGCATCTGTAAACGACTACCAGGCAAAATCAGTTTCTGAATTGAAAGAAGAGTTACTGAACTTGCGTAAAGAACAATTTAATCTTCGCATGCAAAAAGGTATGGGCCAGGCAACGAAGCCTCATCTTTTTACAGAAGTTCGCCGCAGTATTGCGCGATTGAAGATGGTTATGGCCGATAAAAAGCAGGCAGGTGCCAAATAATGAGTACAGCAGAAAAATTACAGCGTACGCTGACGGGCACTGTTACCAGCGACAAAATGCATAAGTCTATTACGGTTCTCATTGAGCGCCGTGTTAAGCATCCGAAGTACGGTAAGTTCATCAATCGTTCGACCAAGTTGCACGTGCATGATGAAAACAATGAATGCGGAATGGGTGATGTTGTGATTGTTGAGCAGTGCCGCCCTATTTCAAAGACCAAGGCCTGGCGCCTGGTTAAGATAATCGAAAAAGCAGTCTAGATTGATGTAGTCGGTAACGACACACTGGTGAATAAATCATGATTCAGATGCAAACAGTTCTTAATGCGGCAGATAACAGCGGAGCACGCAAGGTACAATGTATCAAGGTGCTTGGCGGTTCACACCGTCGTTATGCTTCCATTGGTGACGTTATCAAAGTGAGCATTAAAGACGCCAATCCGCATGGCAAGGTTAAAAAAGGCGAAGTATATAATGCAGTCGTTGTACGCACTGCCAAAGGTATACGTCGCGCAGATGGTTCATTGATTCGCTTTGATACCAATGCTGCAGTTCTGTTAAATAACAAGCTGGAGCCAATTGGTACTCGTATTTTTGGACCAGTTACTCGTGAATTACGTAATGAGAAATTCATGAAGATCATTTCACTGGCACCGGAAGTGCTTTAACGGAGACCGTGTGATGCAGAGGATTAAGAAAGGTGATGAAGTAATCGTTATCAACGGCAAAGACAAGGGCCGTCGCGGTCGTGTTATGGCTGTGCATACTGATAATAAGGTTACTGTTGAAACCATTAACATGGTTAAAAAACATTCCAAGCCCAATCCTATGAAGGGTGTGGAAGGCGGCATTGTTGAGAAAGAAATGCCGATACATATTTCAAATATTATGTTGTTTAATCCTGCCACCAGCAAAGGTGACAGAATTGGTA
>JACPVK010000359.1 GCA_016191795.1 Gammaproteobacteria bacterium | reverse complement strand
GGAGCGGGCCATGCCCGCGACAAAACTCTAAAAGAATGAGTCCGCAAATGAACGCTAATAAACGCAAATAAGGCAAATGCTTTTGTTTTCATTAGCGTTTATTTGCGTTCATTTGCGGACTTCAGCTTTTGATCAAGCAGTCGCGGGCATGGCCCGCTCCCACAGTCTTAAGTAAGTGCCATTCGGGTCAGACTCCCTGCTACAATTTTTTAAATCCCCAGACAGATTGCCGCAACCACTCATCCAGTTTATCGGGTGGTATGGGTCGACTCATACTGTAGCCTTGTGCCGAATCGCATCCCAATGTTTTTAAATCGTCCCAGATCTCTGTGCTTTCCACACCTTCTGCCACCACACTTAAACCCAGATTGTGCCCCAGGCCGATAAGGGTGCGTACAATGACGGCATCGTTATTATTGCTATGCATATCCATTACAAAAGATTTATCAATCTTGATTTTTGCAACCAGTAATTTTTTTAGATATGCCATGGATGAATAGCCGGTACCAAAATCATCTATCGCCAGTTGCACACCCATGTGATTTAACTCGGCGATGGCCGCTATTGCCACAGCCGGCTCTTTCATAATGGCTGTTTCTGTAATTTCCAGTTCCAGCCATTTGGCACTGGCCCCGGTTTTATGCAGGGCGTCGGCAACACTTTTTATAAAATCCGGGTCCTGTATATTTGTCGCAGAAATATTTACCGCTACAGTTAGCGGCATGTTATCAGCATGCCAGACGCAGGACTGGCGCAGCGCTTCCTGCAACACCCATTCGGTGAGTGGCTTGATTAAATTGCTACGCTCGGCCAGTGGAATAAAATCATCGGGAAACATTAAACCATGTCGTGGATGCTGCCATCGCACCAGCGCTTCTAATCCACTGATACGGTTGCTGCTAAAATCTATTTTCGGCTGGTAATAAAGCACCAGCTCGTTGTTCTGGATGGCGTGACGCAACTCACTCTTTAATGCCAGACGATCCACGCTGTAGCGATCTGCATCGGTATTATAATAGGCATAACCGGTTTTACCGCGCTTGGCTGCATACATGGCTACATCGGCGCGTTGCAGTAATAAACTGGCCTCTACTCCCTCGTCTGGATACAGAACGATTCCCAGACTTGCGCCGATATCAAGATTTCGGCCCTCCATGCTTATGGGTATTTGCACTGCGTTTAATATTTTTTTTGCCGCCAGTATGGCGCTGTCTTTGTCACCGGCGCCGGGCAACACCATGGCAAATTCGTCACCGCCCAAACGCGCAACGGTATCCGATTGACGCAACACATTACGTAAACGCGTGGCGACAGCCTGCAGTACCAGGTCACCCGTATGATGTCCCATGGTATCGTTAATTTCCTTAAAGTGATCCAGATCCATCATCATCAGCGCCACGGTTTTACGTTCACGTTTGGCAACTATAATAGCCTGCTCCAGACGTTCGTATAATAATGTGCGGTTGGGAATATTGGTCAGGGCATCATGCAATGCCTGATGCGTCAGTTCTTTATTGGCAATCGCCAGTTCCGCGGTGCGCGCCTCGACACGGCGCTCAAGATCTTCATTTAATTTGAGTACCGTTATTTCAGCCTGCCTGCGCTCTTCATAAAGCGCATGCAATTTTTGCGACATGTCGTTTACAACGCTTATCAGCTCACCAAACTCGCGGCTGCCGGTTTTTTCAACTCGTGCACTAAAATCGCCGGCACCGATGCGCTGCACCGCCGCAGAAAGTTTATCCAGTGGGCGCAAGCCTATGCTCATCAACACCCATAATAGCCATGACAGCATGACGATCATGGCGAGTGCTACCATGGCATCACCTTTCGCCTCATCCCACGCGCGTTCAATGAGAACCCGGGGTGATAACAGGATGATGATTTGCCCGTAGTCGACACCGCCAATATTGATATGCGAGATACTGGGTTCAACGGAAAGATTGAGATAGGTGATAAACCAGTCCGGTACATCCGGTTTTATTTTTTGGGTGTCGGGTTTCAGATCAATAATTGCCACACCACGATCATCCAGTACCGCCAGTTGTAAATAATTTTGCTCGGAAAACATCAGCTCGACGGTACTTTGCACCGTGGCCAGATCATTGGTTATCAGCGGATTGGCGAGACTGGTGGCCAGGTTTTTACCCATCCACGCACCCTGCACCTCTTGTGTTCGGCTTACCGCTTCACGGGTGTCCTCCACTAACAGAAGAATCAGCACCACCGTATGCACAACAATAACCAGCGTAACCGCCATAAATAACCGCAGACGCAAACTCATAGACTGGCGGCCTTATCAATATTCATAAAACCTGTCTCAGAATTTTTCCTGATAGAGTAATCGTGTAGCTTTGTAGACTTCATCAGATACCGGCAGGAAGCCGGGAATTTTCAACTTACTCAGCAGAGCCTGGCCTTCCGGATCGTTACTCATATCCAGCAAGGCCTGCTTGACCGCAGCCACCTGCTCCGGGTTCACACGGGGATGCGCCGACACCGGTATGTTGGGCCAGGCTTCGGATTCATACAACACACGAAATGTTGCCTTGCCTTCGGCCTGAAACTTCTCGGCAAACATTTTGTTAAGGCTGGCGGCTTCGGCACGCCCTGTTTGTAACAGCACAGCTGCACCTTGCTGGCTGGCACCGAACTCCGGGTTGATTTCAACCCCGGCCTTATTCAACGCCTGGCGCGTAACCTTGTAAGCAATGAAGGCATCTTTGGAGGGAAAGGCAACCGTTTTACCGCTGATATCCTTCAGGTTTTGGTAGGGCGAATCGGCCAATACCACAATCTGTCCAACCAGGGGTTTACCCCCCCACTGCACAATCGGCTGATAATTCGCCTGGCTAAACTCTGGCTCAAAGTTGTGGTTGCTATACAAAAAATCAAATTCCCCACGAGCTGTCATGGCATCGGTTTCCTGAACCGTCGTGCCCATTCTGAATTTGAAGCTGAGGCCGGTTTTAGCATGCAGATGCTGCAAAACAGGATTCCACAAGGCTGCCGTTTCAGCGGCTGGCTGCTGATTCAGCACGCCGAAAGAGAAAGGTTCGGCCGCATGGGATGGCAGTGTCAAGGCCACTGCGCAGAACAGACCCAGCACCACCTGATAGCCTCGGAGTAATACGAAATTATTTCTGAGCATTGCCGTCTCCTGCCTGTGTTGAATCGACCGTAAGCATAGTGCATGTTTGTAGCCATAGCCGGATTTCCGAACCAACTCGCTACAACTTTTTAACACTGTACATTTAATAATCAAAAGATCAGACTCGAATGGCACTTACCTATACGGGGCCAGGAACTAAAGAACAGGAAAACGCAAATGAACGCAACTGTTTCTATGGTTATCCGTTTTGTGGGTCGGCCTTCAGGCTGACGCTTTTGTGTATTTAATGAATAACAGCG
>JACPVK010000358.1 GCA_016191795.1 Gammaproteobacteria bacterium | reverse complement strand
TCGCCACGGCGCACCCGTTGGCAACCGCCGCCGGTGAGCAGGTGTTGCGCTCCGGCGGTAATGCATTTGATGCGGCAGTGGCGGTTGCTGCGACGCTGGCGGTGGTTGAGCCATACAGTTCCGGTCTGGGCGGTGGTGGATTTTTTTTATTGCATCGTGCCAGGGATAATTTCGAAGTGATGATTGATGCGCGCGAAACTGCACCCCTGGCTGCCACGCGCGACATGTATCTGGATGAGCTTGGCGAAGTAAAAGAAAATGCATCCATCAACGGTGCATTGGCAGCCGGTATACCGGGCTTACCGGCAGCACTGGAGCATGTCAGTAATTATTACGGCACGTTGCCGTTTCAGGAAAATCTGCAACCGGCGATTCGTCTGGCCCAACAGGGATTTATGGTGGATGAACATTATCAGAAGCTGGCAGGTTTTCGTTTGCCGGTGCTACGTAGTTCCAAAGATGCTGCGGCTATATTTTTACAAAATAATGAAGTGCCTGCAGATCGTGCCATGATACGTCAGCCGGATCTGGCGATTACCCTGCAACGCATGGCGCGTGATGGCAGTGCCGGATTTTATCGTGGTGAAATTGCCGATAAGCTGGTGAAATCTGTGCGGGCGCACGGCGGTATCTGGACGCTGGAAGATTTAAAAAAATACCGTGTTATCGAGCGGGCGCCGTTACGTGGTGATTATCATGGTATGAAAATAACATCTGCCGCCTTGCCGTCATCCGGCGGCATTGCGTTAATCGAAATACTGAATCAGCTGGAAGCTTTCGATTTACAAAACATGTCGCGCGAACAGCGCCTGCATTTTATTATCGAAGCCATGCGTCGCGCCTATCGAGATCGCGCAGCTTATCTGGGCGACAGTGATTTTGTGTCAGTGCCGGTACAGCAGCTAATGGATAAGGATTACGCTGCCGGTTTACGCGCAGGCATCAATGCAGATAAGGCTACGCCCAGTGCTACATTACCCGAAGTGGTACAAATCGATGAAGGTCATCACACCACGCATTTTTCGATAGTTGATAAAGAAGGTAATCGGGTGGCGGCGACCTTGTCGATCAATTATCCGTTTGGCTCGGGTTTTGTTGCCCAAGGTACCGGTGTATTGCTGAACGATGAAATGGATGATTTTTCCATCAAACCCGGTGTGCCCAATGTGTACGGCCTGGTGGGCAATGAGGCCAATGCGATTGCGCCGGGTAAACGCATGTTGTCGAGTATGTCACCCACCTTGCTCGAAACCGAAGACCAGATTGCTGTGATCGGTACTCCGGGCGGGAGTCGCATTATTACCATGGTGTTATTCGGTATGCTGAATTTTTATGATCACATGGACGCTAAAAAAATTGTTAATGCCCCGCGAATTCATCACCAGTATTTGCCAGACAAGGTGTTTTACGAGCCTGGCGCGCTGGATAAAATAATGATCGAAGGCTTAACGGAAAAAGGTCACGTACTGGAAGCGGCAAAGGATACCTGGGGAAATATGCAGCTGGTTATTATTAACAAAAAAAATGGCATGGCAGCAGCGGCTTCTGATCGGCGCGGCGCAGGTAAGGCAGTCGTGATTCCGTGAGGAAAATGCTAGCGGCTTATTCCAGACCGAAGTCTTCGCGCTCAAAACCGGCAGTACGGTCTTCGGCGGCGTTGGCTTTGTTGATCGCGTTTAGCAATAAAGTACGTTCATGATCGGCCATGCCATGATTCAAATAGCGGTCGGCTATTTTTAATAGCTCGGTTAGATATTTAAGCCGGTAGTTATGATTAAGCAGGGCTTTCGCCAGAAAGTCCGGATCTTTGCCCAGCTCCTTCATTTCGATGGCGGTTTTCAGGGCGTGTTTGAGTTCAGTGTCGGTTGGCTTGCTCATGTTGCTAGCATAGTTCAATGAACTGAATATTTCCGGTTGTGTTTTGTGGGTCGGCCTTCAGGCCGACAATGTCGGGCTAAAGCCCGACCTGCAGGCTGGTATGATTTGTTGAGTTAACTACGAGAATAACGCCCGGTATTTTTTTGCACGCGTTCAAAGGCGATATTCCGGGGATGCATTGGAGAGAAACAAATGAATGAAATTCGTATCGGTATTTTAACGGTGTCAGATCGCGCCAGCGCGGGTGTTTATGAAGATAAATCCGGTCCTGCAATACAACAGACATTAACAGATTATCTTTCCAGCAAATGGACACCGGTGTATCGCGTGGTGGCCGATGATCAGGAAGTGGTGGAGGCGGCATTAATTGATCTTGCCGACAAAGAACATTGCTGCTTGATCGTTACCACCGGCGGCACCGGCCCGGCTCCGCGTGACATGGTGCCTGAAGCCACCGAAGCTGTTTGCCAGAAAATGATGCCGGGCTTTGGCGAATTAATGCGGCAGGTGAGTTTGCAATATGTGCCCACAGCTATCCTGTCGCGCCAGACAGCCGGCATACGCGGCAAAACATTGATTATCAATTTACCCGGTAAACCTAAATCCATACGTGAATGTCTGGATGCTGTGTTTCCCGCTGTTCCATACTGCGTGGATTTAATTGAAGGGCCGTATCTGGAAACGCATGAGAGTGTGATGAAGGTATTTCGACCAAAATCGTAAAGATTGACGCAAAGACGCAAAGACGCAAAGACGCAAAGACGCAAAGACGCAAAGACGCAAAGACGTAAAGAAAGATTGTTTTTAAGGGTAGGTTGGGCTGCCAGGCCCAACATTCTTAGATTCGTCTGATATTGTTGGGCTTCGCTATGCCCAGCGCCAACCTGCAATATTATCACCACATAAAAACTTTGCGTTCTTTGCGTCTTCGCGACTTTGCATTGGATATTCAAAGATCCTGTGTCTTTAGCACAGTGTATTTTGTGCCTTCTTGCCACCCGCGTTTAGTCAAGGGATTGCTGGTGCAATATCGAGTCAGTTCGTAATCTATAAATCGATAGAGCAAGTGCTCATCACGACCTTCGGGAATGCCGAGTCTGGTGGTTTGAATTATTTGTGAAGGTGTAATACCGGCATCGTCAAAATAAAATCGTTGTTTTTTAAACGACTGTTGATTCCATGCAGGGACTTTTAGATTGAGGCTTCGGCAAAGTAAGGTTTGGCCACTGCATAATCTTTCAATCTTGCGATCATCGCCTGCTGCGGCAGGATTAAGTTGCTGCATGGTAGTAATAGATTGCGGATGAGTCTGGATATCGACATCTGCGTAGGCAGATTTAATTAACACGGCATTACCTTCACCACGACAACTCACATTTAATGAATCACCGCCGCGAGCGTAATACATATAAATAGTGCCAGCAGGCATAAACAGTGCCTTGCGGCTATCGGTGCAGCCGAGTGAGGCGTGGCTGCCGCGTTCATGCATGTAATAGGCTTCTGTTTCGATAATGCGTGCCGAGAGCCAGATACCATTATGTTTGTGCCGGATAATTTTTCCCAGCAGTGATCGGGCCACGTCACAGGCATCCCGATCAAAAAATGTGGTAGTTAGCATTGACATGAATGGCATGACATTTAACTAGAGTTTCTCTAGAATACTCGATTCATTTTTCCCTATCAATTAATGACAGCACAGGAGTTTCCATGAGTGTACTAGTAGGTCGTGAAGCGCCAGATTTTACCTGCCCGGCAGTATTGGGTAACGGTGAGATTGTTGAGAACTTTAATTTTAAACAGGCCACCAATGGCAAATATGCCGTGGTGTTTTTCTATCCGCTGGATTTTACGTTTGTCTGTCCATCAGAGCTGATTGCCTTTGATCATCGCATCGGTGAATTCAAGGATCGTAATGTCGAAGTAATTGGTGTTTCCATCGACTCACATTTTGCCCACAATGCCTGGCGCAATACACCGGTTAACAAGGGTGGTATTGGTCCGGTGAAATACACCCTGGCAGCCGACATGACGCACAGTATTTGCAAAGCCTATGACGTTGAAACACCCAATGGCGCGGTAGCCTTCCGTGGTTCATTCCTCATTGATAAAGCCGGTAAGGTTCGTCATCAGGTAGTGAATGATTTGCCACTGGGCCGAAATGTTGATGAAATGCTGCGTATGATTGACGCGCTGCAATTCAATGAACAACATGGTGAAGTGTGCCCTGCCGGCTGGAACAAGGGTGACAAGGGTATGAAGGCTTCGCCTAAGTGTGTCGCTGAATATCTGGCAGAAGAAGCCGGTAAATTGTAATAACATCCGGTTGTTCAATTTAAACCCGCTGCTGAGCAATCAGCGCGGGTTTTTTATTTTGTAAGTAGATTTATCTTTGTAGTCGGCCTTCAGGCTGACCCACAAAAGAAAAAAGAGCTACTGCAGGTTATTTCTGACAATGGCTGCAATAAAAAGTTGATCGCTGCAATGTACGGGTTTGAGAAATGAGTTTGCCGCATTGTCTGCAGGCTTCACCGGTGCGACCATAAACATTCAGCGTTTGTTGAAAATACCCCGGCTGTCCTTTTTCATTAACAAAATCACGCAAGGTGGTGCCGCCCTGTTTAATGGATGCGGCCAGTACTTTTTTGATAGCGGCGACCAGTAACTCATACCGTGGCAGGGAAATTTTATCGGCACGACGCGAAGGATGAATACCCGCCAGAAACAATGCCTCACTGGCGTAGATATTGCCCACGCCGACTACCACATGACTGTTCATGATAAATGTCTTGATTGATGTTTTGCGGCGACGTGACAATTGATGTAATGCTGTGGCTGAAAAATCATCGGTCAGGGGTTCCGGCCCAAGTTCCTGTAATAGTTCGTGCTCGAATGGATCATCTGTTGTCCACAGCAAGGCGCCGAAGCGACGTGGGTCATGCAGGCGTAGAATTTTTTCGTTGGTAAAAATAATATCGACATGATCGTGTTTGCGAACGAGTGAATCCCTGTCAGTGATGCGCAGGCTGCCTGACATGCCCAGGTGAATAATGGCGGTGCCGGTATTGGCGTGAAGCAGAATATATTTACCGCGTCTTGAAACATTTTGTATGGCCTGGTTGATTAATCCTTTTTTCAGGCCTGGCGATATCGGCCAGCGTAATTGTTTTTGGCGAATGATAATGTCGCTAACCCTGTGGTTAATAATATGCGGTGCTATGCCGCGGCAGGTGGTTTCGACTTCGGGTAATTCGGGCATGAATGTTAGTCTCTCAGCAGCCGCATTGCAGGAGCGGGCCATGCCCGCGACCAAAGCTAAAGCGAAGTCCGCAAATGAACGCAAATGAACGCAAATTAAAGCAAATTAAAGCCTGATAAAATCAAAATATGATTTTTTAGTATGTCCGCATGTATTTGCGTTCATTTGCGGACTCATGCTTTTGGTTGAATGGTCGCGGGCATAGCCCGTTCCTACAAGTTTAGTTTGATGGTATTTTCAGTAAGCTGTCGGCGTATTGTGCATCAAGATGATATTCAACACCGGCATCGGGACGGCCAATAATCACCGCATTATTATCTGTTGCTACCAGAAAATGGATAGTGGTTTGATTGTCGAGTTCAAGCTTAACCGCCCTGGCTTTGTCCCGTGACATATAGGCATGGACGGCATAAGCGCTGGCATCACGCCAGTTATCGAGTAATTGTTGTGCGCTATCGGCCGCGACAGACTTGCCATGCTGGTCGTGCCAGGTTGTATCCGGCATTTTTTTCAGCGTGATGTCTGGCAGTGATATTGTCTGAATCGTCATCCCGGGTTCCAGTAGCGACAGGCTGACCAGGCTGGCAGCTTCGGCACTGACTAATGGATACAGGGAGTCATCCAGTAAATAAACACGTTGCTCGCTGAGCAAATAACGCTTGTGATTAACCGGATTGGCTTTGCCGAATCTGATTTCCCTGTCGTTAAATAAAATACTGGCGCGTGCCGGCATTAAACCCAGTTGCGATAAATCCAGTTCGCTGCTGGCATAGGATTGATTGACCGGGGTTTGCAATAAACCCAATAATGATTGCACACGAAAATTGTGTGCCGGCAACTTGTGCGGCTTTTCCATACGCCAGTTATCACCGGTTGCGGATAAAATAATATCGCCATGTTCACGCGGAATGACGATGCGATTAACCTGTGCAGGAGGCAGTGACGACAAATAATTCACTGCATGCTTGTCCTGGTAGACAAACCATGCGGTGACAGCAAGTGCCAGCACCGTTATAAATAAAAACAGGTTGAGTAACAGGCGTGTTTGCATCAGTTCTTGCGACGTTTAAGCCAGATAGCCAGGCCGGAGCCGGCCAGTATCAGCGGTAACACGACCAGAAACCCAAAGCCGATTATTACCAGTTCGACTTGCGTCAGGCGCAGATCCAGATCGGGTGCGGTCTTTGATGTGATGTTCATTAACTGATCATCCTCTGCCAGCCAGTTGAAAATGTTTTGTATCAGCAATAAATTGGCACCGGCACCTAAATTGGCATTGGAAAGAAAATCGCTGTCACCGATGACGACGGCGCGTTGCCGATGATTATTGTCCACGGTTTTTTCCAGCACATAGCCAATAGACAATGGCCCTGGTGTGTCACCCGTTTTTTGATCCAGCGTCACATCCTGAAAAAAACTGCCGGTTTCGGCCCAGCTGCTTTCAGGCAAGGTTAATAAAAACGGCGTGGCTTGCCAGTTGCTGGTTGTGGTACGCGTTTTAAACGCGGCCGCCAGAGAAAATAATGTGTGATAACGTAATTCCGCCGTGATCGTATGTTCGCCGTAAGCCAGTACTGGTAACAC
Organism: Gammaproteobacteria bacterium; assembly: GCA_016191795.1. Lineage (GTDB taxonomy): Bacteria > Pseudomonadota > Gammaproteobacteria > SZUA-229 > SZUA-229 > JACPVK01. Next base: position 1,660 of record JACPVK010000358.1, on the reverse strand, counting down.
CGCCGGATGCGGAGTACGCAAGGTGGCGCGTAATTGCTGATTGGTATCAACCACTACGCCGGGAATGATTTGCAGGCCTAGTTGATCAAATAATTTATCCAGGCTATGTCCGCTGTCCGGGTCAACCAGCCATAACAACTGGCCGCCTTGTTGCAGATATGACAGTAATTTATCAACTTCGCCGGGTACATAATCATGGCTGGCACCGGCTATTACCAATACGCGTACATTTTCGCTAATGACATCACTGAGTAAATTGATTTGTGTAAAGCCAAACCCTTTTTCGGTTAATTGCTGTTGCAGCAGGGCATAGCCGGTGTTGCCCTGATCATTAATATCGCGTTCGCCATGACCGCTGACAAATGCCAGCACAGGTGACGACGTGCGACTTAATCGCAACAGCGCATTGCTGACGCTGGCTTCATCCAGCGCATCAATAATTTGTTGTTGTTCACGATATTTAATAACGGTCTGGCCATATTCACGAATGCCATCAGCCTTGGCCAGGTCAGGTTCCAGATCGGGATTAACAATGCGAAATTCAAAATCCTTTTTATAACGTTGATAACGGGTAAGTACATCATGTACGCGTTGTTTTAAGCCGGCATCTTCGGGCTGGTAGCTTCTTATGTGTATCGGCGCATCCAGTGTGGCTAATAATTTGATGGTGTCATCGCTGATAGAATTACGTTTGCCTGCAGTCCAGTCACTGCGCACACTGTATTGGGTGCTAAGCCAGGCGATCAGGCCGATGGCAGATAAAAATAAAACCACGAACACTGCCGTCTGTATTCGATACTGTAAGCGACTTTTTGCTGAGATTTGCATTATTTCTGTAACCTCTGGGCATCAAGGTGGCGAATCGTGAGGGTGATGAAGGTGGTGATAAACAGCAGGTAATAAATAACATCGCGTGTATCAACTACGCCTCGCAACATGTTTATGTGATGACTCATGGGCGACAGATAGCTGAAAATCTCGCTGCGTTCACCATTGCTGCCAGCGGCAAAATTAATGATCAACAACATGAATAGCAAGCCAAAGGTGCTGACGGCAGCCACTAATGGGTTTTTAGTCATCGATGATAAATAAAGCCCGGCCGAAGCAAATGCAGCCGGTAACAACATGCTGCCAAGCAAGCCCGCGATAAGTTTGCCTGAATCAAGCGATGTCCCGATATAAAGCGATAACGGCATCAGGGTGATTTGTGCCAGCAGAATAAAAATAAAAAACATAACGCCGAGATATTTGCCTAATGCAATCTGGGTCATGGAAACCGGTGATGAGAGCAGCAATTGCAGACTGCCGCTGCGTCGTTCTTCGCTGAGCAGGCGCATGGTGAGTAATGGACAAATAATTAACAGTAATACACTGGCCCACGCGAAGAGTTCGCCGACTACCATATCGGTTACGCCTGGCGCATAAGGCAGGGCGGCCAGTTGTGGCTGGATGGTTAGAAAGGTTTCAACCTGTACCAGGAAAATCCATGCCAGTATGACTTGTATGACGGCGAGAATGGTCCAGGCCAGTGGCGACAGGAACAGGCTTTTTAATTCTCTGGTGGCGATGTGGAGGATCATGTTATGTCTCGTATTTTTTCTATAGGCATTTGTTGGGTAACGTAGGGTGCAATAAATGAAACGCATTGCACCAGTCACTT
>JACPVK010000357.1 GCA_016191795.1 Gammaproteobacteria bacterium | reverse complement strand
GCTGTTCTCCATCACCTTGCCGGTGTTTACCTTTTTATTACACCCGTTGATGAGTTTGTTGTCGCGTAAAAATGAATTCGAAGCCGACCGCTTCGCTGCCCAGCAATCCAACGCCCAATACCTGATACAGGCACTGGTTAGCATGTATAAGGAGAACGCCTCGACGGTTACACCCGATCCGTTGTATTCTGCTTTCTACGATAGCCACCCACCGGCACCGGTGCGCATTGCTCACCTGGCCGCAGCACATTAAGGCCCGAACCGAGGAACATAAAATGAAACATCATCTGGCACTGCTGTTAGCTTCCACATTCGTTACAACATCTGCTCTGGCAGCAGAGAAGACCTCTGCACCCGACGGACAAAAACTGCACGACGCAAAATGCCTCGGTTGCCACAAAACCGAAGTGTATACACGTGCAGATCATCGTGTGCAAAGTTTACAGGCCCTGTCACATCAGGTTGAAAATTGCATGAAAGGTCCGGCAGAAGCCAACTGGAATGCAGCCGAAACCAAAGCTGTTGTCGATTACCTGAACACCAAGTTCTATAGATTTTAATATGTCGAAACGCCGCATTAGCGAGCAACAAAAACGACGGATAGAACTCATCCATAATCAGCGCAGACAGCGCGCCCAGGACACCGCTTCACAAACCACTTCCGATAACCTCGGCCCGGAACAACCGGGCCGGGTCATTACCCAGTTTGGCAAAACCCTCATTGTCGAAGCCAACAACGGCGAATTAATTCACTGCACCATACGGCAAAATCTCGGCGCTGTGGTTAGCGGTGATTTTATTGTCTGGCAACCCTCCAGAGAAAACAGTGGCGTGGTGGTCGCGGTTGAGTCACGCACATCCTTACTACAAAAGCCCGGCTTTGGCGGCAAGCTCAAACCCATGGCGGCCAATATCAACCAGATAGTGATTGTAACGTCGGTTGTACCCGAACCCAATCCGTATTTAATTGACCGCTATCTGGTGGCCGCCGAAAACCTGCCGGCGACACCGATTATTCTTATTAACAAGATTGATCTTTTAAATGATGAAAATAAAAACACGATTGAAACATTAAAAACCCTGTATACAAATCTTGGCTATCGCGTAATCAATGCAAGCTTTGTTATCGACCAGGGTTTTAGTCAGTTACTGCAGAGTTTGCAAAATCAAACCAGTATTTTTGTTGGCCTGTCGGGCGTGGGAAAATCATCATTGATCAAACATTTATTACCCGATATGGACATACGCATAGGTGAATTATCCGCCGCCAGCGGGGAAGGCACACACACCACCACGCATTCAACGCTGTATCATCTGGCTCAGGGTGGCGATCTGATTGACTCGCCCGGTGTACGCGATTTTGGTTTATGGAATATGTCAGCCCAGGATATTTTGCAGGGCTTCAGGGAAATAAAGCCACTAGCTGCACAATGCCGATTCTCGGATTGCGCACATGAAAACGAACCGGATTGCGCACTCTTGCATGCTGTTGAAGAAGGGAAAGTCCGCAAACAACGTTTTGTGAATTATAAAAAAATGCTGGCAGAGTATGCCAGCATTCGTAGCTGAATTATTATTCAGCAAACTCCAGCCGTTCTTCCAGCTTTTTCAATGCGAATTTGGCGCAGGCCTCGTCCTTGTCACCACCTGGCGCACCACTTACACCGACGGCTCCCAGCCTGGCACCACCGGATTCAATCAGCACTCCACCCTGCATCATAATCAAACCTTCGATATGATTGAGCTCCTGTTTGATATCAGTGCGGCTTTTTGAAAACTCACCGGAATTAATGCCCGACATAATAACGACATTGGCTTTACGTTCCGCAATTTCCAGAGTGAAACGTGGTGCCAGCTCATCACGCACCGCCACTTGCAAATTACCGCTACGATCAACCACTACCACACTCACCTGATAACCCTGCTTGCGGCATTCCAGTAAAGTGGCATTGGCTACATCACGTGCCAGCTCATAACCAACTGTCTTGACGTTCAATACGTCTTGTGCCGACACCTGTGCACTGGCTGCGCACAGAGCAGCAATTGATACCAGCTTATTAAACCTCATATCTCACTCCTTACTCGTTTAGGACGAAAGTAACCTGTATCTTTATAAAATGCTGAATCCTGATTTTCATACCAGCCCGGTATACCCAGTATCGGCAGAGATTCCAGATCCCTGCTATTTGACACACCGCCCTGCTGCCATATCTCAGCCACCATAGTATCCAGTGCCTGCCCGTCATTTTGTAATGATGTATCACAACAAATCAACAGGGTTTGCGCTGTCATTCCGACATACGGTGTTAAGGCTTTTTCGTAAAGCGCATGGCCGAATAATATGCAAATTATATCTTTATTAAATGCCTCACGATTTTCAACAAATAACTGATGCCAGTCATGGTCCCGAATCATTTGCAGAAGATCCGCACGCCGGCTGAGTACAATGGCGCCACTTTCATCAAACATGGCCAGCACATTCTCCAGCGGACCGCGATTTGTCTTTTCTGCGCGTGCCGATGAAGCCTGATAATGCAAGGCGTTCAATACCGATTTTGTTTTGGGAAACTGCAACCAGATCAGCGCATTAAAAAAATCATGCCAGTTCTCATCTCGCGTTTGCAACTCACCCTGAAGATAAATCCTGGATTCGTATTTTTCCTCACGACAGGCCGGTTTATTACCTTGAGATACAGGCCTGAGCGGAATTTTTCTTTTGGCAAATTGCATAGCCACATCATCCAGTGTGGGCCAGGCGGGTTTATTGGCAAAGGGCGAAGCGACAGAACGCAGCGGCTCAAATATCGACGAGGTATCGAGAAAATTCGGATTCCAGGTATCAATGGATGTTCGTGCCATAAGACATTAACTGTAGGTGCAGGCTATTTATGTGGATTGTTAGAAAACATAAGTCCGCAAATGAACGCAAATAAACGCTAATGAAAAAATAAAATATAAGACTCTATTTGCGTTCATTTGCGTGATGCACACGGATGTGCGAATGCCGGGAGCGCAGGATGCGCATGAGCGGCGCATTTTCGGACTTAATCTTTTACCTTATTTAACTCGCTTGCGCTTAAAGAATTCCTGCAACACATCCCGGCATTGCTCTTCCAGCACACCACCCGTCACGTCAATTTTGTGATTATGTTTTTCCGATTGCAGCAAATCAAACATACTGCCGGCAGCACCGGTCTTGGCGTCGTAGGCACCAAATACCACGCGCCCGACACGCGCATGAATCATGGCACCGACACACATCACACACGGCTCCAGCGTAACGTATAACGTGGTATCAAGCAGACGATAATTATTCAGGGTTATACCCGCCTGCCGCAAGGCTATCATTTCGGCATGCGCCGACGGGTCATGTAACTGAATCGGATGATTCCAGCCTTCGGCGATTAACTGATTATCTTTTACAATGACCGCGCCAACCGGCACTTCGTCAACCTCGGCAGCCTTGCGCGCCAGATGCAGTGCATGTTCCATCCAGTATTCATCTGAATGCTCCATGTTATTTTTGACACAGAGACACAGAGACACAGAGCAATATCAAAGATTTCATTTTCTCTGCGCCTCCGTGTCTCTGCGTCAATCCTTTATTCCCACTCGATGGTACCAGGTGGCTTGCCGGTGATGTCGTATACCACCCGCGAGATGCCTTTGACTTCATTCACGATACGGCGCGATACATGATCCAGAAATTCATAAGGCAAATGTGCCCAGCGCGCAGTCATAAAATCGATGGTTTCAACAGCGCGTAACGACACCACGTACTGATAACGACGACCATCGCCGGTGACACCGACGGATTTTACCGGCAGGAATACGGTGAAGGCCTGCGATACCTTGTTGTACAGGTCATACTTGTACAGCTCTTCAATAAAAATGTGATCCGCCAGACGCAAAATATCGGCGTATTCTTTTTTCACTTCACCGAGTATGCGCACACCCAGGCCGGGGCCGGGGAATGGATGGCGATACACCATGTCGTACGGCAAACCCAGTTCAACACCGATTTTGCGCACTTCGTCTTTAAATAATTCGCGCAAGGGTTCGCACAGTTTCAGCTTCATGTAATCGGGCAGGCCACCGACATTGTGATGTGACTTAATAAGATGTGCCTTGCCGGTTTTGGCGCCGGCGGATTCAATGACGTCGGGATAAATGGTGCCCTGCGCCAGCCATTTGGCATTTTTCAGTTTGGCGGCCTGTTCTTCAAAAATATCGACAAACATATTGCCGATGATTTTGCGTTTTTTCTCCGGGTCGCTCTCGCCTTTGAGTTTATCGAGAAAACGCTGCTCGGCATCCACACGTATCACTTTAACACCCATGTGGTCGGCGAAGGTTTTCATCACCTGATCGCCTTCCTTGTAACGCAGCAAACCGTTATCAACAAATACGCAGGTTAATTTGTCGCCAATCGCCTTGTGTAATAGTGCGGCCACCACGGATGAATCGACACCGCCGGATAAGCCCAGCAACACTTCATCATCGCCAACCAGCTTGCGCATCTGGGCAATGGAATCATCAATGATGTTGTCGGCATTCCATAATTTTCCGCAGCCGCAAATATCGTGTACAAAACGCTCGATAATGCGCTGGCCCTGTCGGGTGTGTGTGACTTCGGGATGAAACTGCAAACCATAAAAATGTTTGTCTTCATTGGCCATGGCGGCAATCGGCGCCGAATCGGTTGAGGCCATGAGTTTAAAACCCGTCGGCAATTCAATGACGCGATCGCCATGACTCATCCACACATCCAGCAAACCAAAACCTTCTGCCGATGTGTGATCTTCTATATCCGTTAACAATTGCGTATGACCGCGCGCGCGCACCTGCGCATAACCATATTCGTGATGATCCGAACTTTCTACCTTGCCACCCAGCTGCGCCGCCATGGTTTGCATGCCGTAACAAATACCCAGCACCGGCACGCCCAGTTCAAATACCAGCGGATTGGCATACGGCGAGGCATCGGCCGTAACTGTCTCCGGCCCGCCCGATAAAATAATGCCTTTGGGTTTAAAGTTGCGAATCACCTCGGCATCCACATCCCAGCTATACAGCTCGGAATACACACCGGCTTCACGCACACGGCGTGCAATTAATTGCGTGTATTGCGAACCAAAATCGAGAATCAGAATGCGGTCAGCGTGAATGTTTTGTGTGGTCATTGATTAGCCTTAACGGAATTATTTTTTGACACAGAGTCGCGGAGACACAGAGGTAAAAGATGATTTCGGGATTACTTCCTGTCGGCATGCAGAACTGCAAAAATCCTGCATGCCCGAAAAATATTAGTTACAAACAGCTTTTTATTTCTCTGCGCCTCTGTGTCTCTGCGTCAACTGCTTTACGAACGATTGTAATTCGGCGCTTCATTGGTGATGGTTACATCATGCACATGCGATTCCTGAATACCGGCACCGGTGATACGCACAAATTCCGGCTTGGTGCGCATTTCATCCAGATCCTTGCAACCCACATAACCCATGCTCGAGCGAATACCACCCAGCAACTGATGCACAATCGCGCTCAACTGACCTTTGTACGGCACACGGCCTTCGATACCTTCCGGTACCAGTTTTTCGGCGCCGGCATCCTTGTCCTGGAAATAACGATCGGACGATCCTTTTTTCATCGCGGCGATAGAGCCCATGCCACGATACGATTTATAGGAACGGCCCTGATACAAAATCTCTTCGCCCGGTGCTTCTTCGGTACCGGCAAACAAACCGCCAATCATCACACTGTAGGCACCGGCAGCCAGCGCCTTGGCGATGTCACCGGAAAAACGTATACCGCCATCAGCAATCAGCGGAACACCTTTCTTGGCCATTTCTTTGGCCACATTGGCCACGGCGGAAATCTGCGGCACACCCACACCGGCCACAATACGCGTGGTGCAAATGGATCCGGGGCCTATACCTACTTTTACCGCGTCGGCACCGGCATTCACCAGGGCACGGGCGGCATCGGCGGTGGCGATATTGCCGCCAATCACCTGAATATGCGGATAGTGTTTCTTCACCCAGGCCACACGATCCAGCACACCTTGAGAATGTCCGTGCGCGGTGTCCACCACAATCACATCCACCCCGGCATGCGACAGGGCATCCACGCGTTGTTCGGTGTCACCACCGGTGCCCACGGCGGCGCCCACACGTAAACGGCCTTGCGCATCTTTGCAGGAATTGGGGTATTCATCGGACTTCTGAATATCTTTAACCGTGATCATGCCGCGCAAATGGAATTTGTCATTCACCACCAGCACTTTTTCGATGCGGTGTTTGTGCAGCAGCGCCACCGCTTCTTCACGACTGGCGCCTTCTTTCACGGTGACCAGACGATTTTTCGGTGTCATGACTTCACTCACCGGCTTGTCCATGCCGGTTTCAAAACGTAAATCGCGGGCGGTGACGATACCGACCAGGTCTTCACCATCCACCACCGGCACCCCGGAAATGCGGCTCTCGCGGGTCAGTGCCAGCACATCGGCAACGGTAGCCCTGGGTGATACGGTGATAGGCTCGTTAATCACACCCGTCTCGTATTTCTTCACCCGGCTAACGTTGCGCGCCTGCTCTTCCGGTGACATGTTCTTGTGGATAATGCCCAAACCGCCTTCCTGTGCCAGCGCAATCGCCAGGCGGGCTTCGGTAACGGTGTCCATGGCGGCTGAAATCAGTGGGATATTGAGGGTGATGTCGCGCGTCAGCCGGGTTGCCAGTGATACCTGATTAGGCAAAACGATGGAATGGGCAGGGATCAGCAGCACATCGTCAAAAGTCAGTGCTTCTTGTGAGATTCTCATGACGGCTCCGGGAGTCTGTAGAATCGACGAATTATATAAGAATTTGACGATAAAACGCAGCTTCTTATACAACTCATATACCTGAGGCATCCCTGGGTGGGCCAAATCCCGCTCTTTGGCTACAGGTTATAGATTGTGGGTAGGCCTTCAGGCCTACGCTTTTCCGTCAGAACAATACAATCCTGCCAGCAAAAGCGTTACCCTAAATGGCAACCCACAAGGGCCCAGCCAGCGCCCGGCATGAACCCTAACAATTGATCAACCATGCAAAACGAACGCAATATCTACACCGTCTCCGAGCTCAACCTCACCATCCGCACCCTGCTGGAAAGTGAATTCCCGTTGTTATGGGTGGAAGGTGAGATTTCCAATTTCTCGCAGCCGGCTTCCGGCCACATGTACTTCACCCTAAAAGACAGCAACGCCCAGGTGCGCTGCGCCATGTTTAAAAATCGCGGCATGTACTTACGTTTTAAACCGGCCAACGGCATGCAGGTATTAATTCGCGCGAAAGTCGGATTGTACGAAGCCCGTGGCGAATTCCAGCTCGTGGCCGAACACATGGAAGAAGCCGGTGCCGGTGCCCTGCAACGCGCCTTCAATGAATTAAAAGCAAAATTATCGGCGCAAGGTTTGTTTGAAAAAAAAAAAAAAAAAGAATTACCCACCCTGCCTGCAAAAATTGGTGTTATCACCTCACCCACCGGCGCCGCTATTCGCGATGTGCTGAGTGTGTTACGGCGAAGATTTCCGGCGATTCCTGTTTTAGTTTATCCGGTGCCGGTACAGGGCGAAGGCTCGGCTCAAAAAATTGCCGCGGCAATTAAACTCGCCTCACAACGCAAAGAGTGCGATGTCATATTGCTGGTACGTGGTGGTGGCTCGCTGGAAGATTTGTGGAGTTTTAACGAAGAGATTGTCGCCCGCG
>JACPVK010000356.1 GCA_016191795.1 Gammaproteobacteria bacterium | reverse complement strand
GTCATCTCGAAATCCAGGCCAGATGTAGGTTCGTCAAGAATAAGTATCGGCGGGTCTGCCAACAATGCACGTGCGATATTCACCCTTTGTTTTAAGCCTTTTGACAACGCCTGTACTTTGCTTTTTCGAAATGGCAACAGTTTCAGCTCGCCCAGAATGGATTCCACACGTGGACGTGGCGTACGTGTGAGTGCTGCAAAAAGATTAAGGTTGTAGTCAACAGAAAAGAGATCGTAAAGATTGGGTGCTTCGGGAATAAAACCTGTTTTCCTGACAACAGCCGCCCTGTCTTGCAGATCGATGCCGTCGATTGTGCCGGATCCGCTATCTGGAATAATCCAGTTGGCGAGAATTTTCAGAAGTGTGGATTTGCCAGCGCCGTTATGGCCAACAATAGCGATCAGTTCACCTTTGGCAACGTCAAAACTGGTCGCTGCGAGTCCTCTATTTTTGTCAAAAAGCTTTTCAATATTTCGGATTTCAATTTGCATAAGGTATCAGCCTGTCTCTAAATGAGAACTCACACAAGCAAAGAATATTATCTGATGCAAGAGCTGTTGACTTATCCCATAGGCGTCGAATACCCACTAGCAATTAACTGCTCCACCATCCAGCAGTCAATGTCTTGCTGGTAAACAAGATCGCCCGAAGCGGGTGGATACTACATAAGAATGATAATAATGATAATAAGCAATAATACGATCATGCTGTCCTCCTTTAGGATCAGGGAAGCTGATACAAGCCCTCGAACTACAATGCGATTCAGCTTCGCACTCTAAGGTATTAAGTTTGTATTTTTAAGGTTATCGTCACTGTGCGATACCGCACAGAGCATTACCATCTACGTGCCAGTTCGCAAAAAGGGGGAGGGTGAACCTGGATCGTATGTTGGTCAACGCACAGCACGCACCCGACTGGATGATGATGATCGAAGATCACAATGTTTGTCGGGAGCTGCAGTATTCTCGACGTACGGCAATACTGAACGAAGGTCTTTTACGATGGGCAGATTTCTGATAATAAGTTTGGCAGTGGTCGTCGCATGGACAACGCCTGCAGGAGCGGGATTTTTTTCCTCAACAGGCCCAGTCATTGCGATATTTGCCGGCGAGTTGTTTGAGGGTGAAGCCGAAGGGAATCTTGACGGTTCCGGTACGATCAATATTCACTCTAGTACCAGGCCCGATTTTACCTGCAGCGGACAGTTCACCTCCAGTGCCGAACTTGGCGGCGCGGGTAATCTGGAATGCAGTGACGGTTCTACTGTGACGATTCAATTTCAGCGCCTGAGCATATTTAGCGGTTATGGAACGGGTAGTTCCAGCCATGGCCCGATGAGTTTTACCTACGGACTCAGCATCAAAGAATCTAAACCCTACCTGGATCAATAGGTTTTGACCCATATTTTTTCAGGAGGCTTGTTTGTCTGTGAAAGTAGAATCTTTTCTGATACTGATGCTGTTTACAGGCGTTGCGCGGGCGGCTGTTATTGAAGAAATACGTTTTAATGGCAATGATGTTACTCAGGAAGTTGTCATGCTCAGAGAAATGACAGTCAAGCCTGGTGATGTCGCAGATATGAAAAAAATAAAAAAATCGGTGCAATACATCATGAATCTCGGTTTGTTCGAACGCGTAACCTATAGTACTGAACCAGGTAAAGATGCCGAGAGCATAGTACTGTTAGTGACTGTTATAGAGCGCTATTACTTACTACCCTTGCCCACTGCAAAGCTCAATGACGATAATCATGTGGAATATGGGGTCAAGCTACGATGGAACAATGTCTGGGGATTAAACCACCGGTTAAACTGGGATTTAATCAACAAGGGCCCCGAACTCGGTGCGCGTCAATTTACGACTAGTTTTGACTATCTGATACCGAGGCCATTTTCCAGTCGTTATGTTGTCAATATGTCTATAGATTTTGAGCGTGATGCCGATGACGATCCGGTGAATGGAGAGCAACTGCAACTGAGCTCCGGTTTTGGTTTTGATGTTATGAGATGGCTGGGTAAAGACGGTGTTAGTCAGGGCCTGTTCGCGGGTGGAGGCACTCAATACAGGCAGAAAATAATTACCTCGCTGAATCCGTTGCTTGCTGTTCCTGTGCAAAATCAGGACGCAGTTATATATGCCGCAAGAATTGGTTATAGTGGCATTGAAGAATATGAATTTAATCGCGCGGGCATATTTTTACAGTACAAAATAGAAACGTCTGCTGATGACAAACCGGGTTTTAGCGTGCCTTTTGTGAAACACGAGATTAATTACAAGCATATCCATTCGGTTGGAGACTATCCACCATCTAATTTCGATTATAACATTGTGATAGGAAGCTCAGACAATGATGTTCTCGGAGACAAGGCGTTTTCAATAGGTGGTAGTGCCAATTTGCGTGGTTATGAGACGGACGCCTATCGCGGTAACGCTATGTTTCGTGCCAATGTTGAATATTTGTCTGCATTCACTGACTCACCGGCATTTCGCAAGGTGTTTTTTATCGACATAGGGGATACTCAGGAGAAACTTGGTGATATTAAGTTCTCTACACTTAAGACGGGTGTGGGTACCGGCATACGCTGGAAAGTGAAGCGTTTTGTCGGTCTGGATATTCGTGTGGATGTGGCCTATGGTTTTGATGCCAGTGAATTTCGTCTTGCGCTTGGCACGCACAATACTTTTTAATTGCTGAAAACCTGAATTCCAGTTTCTTTTGCGTAATTTATAATCAATTGTAATTGGTTGTGGTAAGAGAGCAATTTAAGGATAAATCGCATATTTGGCTCAATTAATGGTTATAGAAAATGCTGTGATTACGTTATCAGGTTCGTAGGTTGTGCTGACGTCTGCATGGATGCAGGATGTTGTACCGTATTACCGCCAGGCCTGAACCAGAGAGCAATACTGACTCTTGCCAGTAATATACTCTCCGGTATTTTTCAGCATCAAATCAAAAGCACTCAAAATATAAGCCTGTTATTAATTAAGTGCCGCTCATCATTATTAGTCATCATCCTCCATGAAGCCATCTGATAATGTTTTCATAAAGGCAACCAGTGCATTTTCTTCAGCATCACTTAATTTCAGATTGCCCAGCTCAGCCGTGTTGACATTGGCTGCTACTTCCGGAGCCGGCCAGCAGTTCTGGGCCAGTGCACTGGCTTCGGTGGTAAAGATGTCTGGGCAAACGGGCTTAACATCACGGGTGTTATAAAAGTGCACAATACCTTTCAGGCTTTTAAAGTAGCCATTATGCGAATATGCCTTAACAAAATTATCACCTGGGCGTTTATCTACATTGCGTAATGTCGGTACTTTTTGTTTGCCGTAGTTTTCCATTGCCTTGTCGGCATAATCCGGTCTGGTTTCCAGAAAACCACCCAATCCCGTGTCTACCCAGTTATAACCGTCCGGATTAAATGCCGTTTGAGTGTAGAAAGGGTTTTCCGGATTTCTGGGCACACCCAGATTATCGAAAGTAAAATCGGTGAATAAGGGTGCCTTGCCAGAAACGGTATGACACAAACTGCATTTGCCCTTGCCATTAAAAAGCGCCAGGCCTAAACGTTCTTCCTTGGTTAGTTTAACTTTGTTGGCCAGGAAAGCATCGTATTTCGAAGTAAACGCGTTGACTTCAGGTGAGCCTTCGTAAGCGGCGACTGACAGGGCAACATAGTTATAAGCGGTGTCAACATTGGCCGGGTCACAGCTGGCGAAACCCCATACCAGGGTAAATAAATCGGCGTAATTTCCACTGCATATACGCACAATGACATCCGATGGCGAGTACAGAGCCTGCTCAAGTGGATTTAGAAAAGGCCCCTGTGCCTGATCCGCCGCTGGATTGCCCAGCTTTTCACCCGTGGCGCGACCATCCCAGAAGTTACCACCTACAAATAATCCTTCACGCTCCCAATAATGAAAAACAGGGCTTAATGTCGCATAGGCTGAGCTGGGCGGTTTACGATTACCAAATCGTCCCGCAATCGATCCTTCATATACAGCACCATGCGCATTAATACTGCTCAATGGCCCTGTCCAGCCAACATTATCCGCATGGCAGGAAGCACAGGACTGATTTGCATTGATAGACAACTGTTCATCAAAAAATATTCGCTTACCCAGTTTTTCCAAATCTGACAAATCTCTGGCATAACTGGTGGATGAGAGCATAAGAAACAGGATTGAAAATATAACGGTAATAGATTTAATTGATAGATGTTTTATCATTTTATGTCCCTCGATGTTTGATTGAGTAAATAGCATTTTGCATCCGCTAAAATCTGGATACCCAAAACAGCGTGGCTAGACTATGGCTCTCCTTACAAACTGTATATAGGAAATGTTCCCGATGGCCACAATTGAGTATTGGCTGGCCGAATATATGAAAATAATAAACTTTCATTTGTGGTGAATGTAAATAATTATCAGTGGCATTAGTTACAGCATCACAAACGCACACCTGGTAACAGATGCGGGATACAGTAAAACAGTTTAACAATTAGCGTACTGCGAATCGACTCACATTATGAATCATGATTTCAAGGAGTCTGGCCGGAATGGCACTTACTTAAGAACAAGTGGTGTAGGAGCGGGCCATGCCCGTGTCTGCTTGATCAAAAGCTGAAGTCCGCAAATAAACGCAAATAAACGCTAATGAAAACAAAAGCATTTGCCTTATTTGCGTTTATTAGCGTGATGCACATGGATGTGCGAATGCCGCGAGCGCAGCGACCGCCATGGATGGCGGAAGGTACGCCTCCATGGATGGAGGTGGTAGAGCAATGCAGGAGCAATTGCCGAGAACAACGCAGGAGCAGTTGTCGAGATGCGCACGACTGCATGGATGCAGGAGGTAGAGCAACGCATGGAGCGGTTGCCGAGGAGCGGCTCATTTTCGGACTCATTCTTTTATTGTTTTGTCACGGGCATGGCCCGTTCTTACAGTCTTAAGTAAGTGCCATTCGAGTCTGGACGCATGATTTTCATATAATCCTTTCTCTTGCGTTCAGGAAATCTTTCAATGGCATAGCGCAGCATGGTGCGTGGCATATTCGAATGATGTTTTAATAAAAATGCTTCTTCTGTGGCCAGGTCGCGTTTACCAATCTCCCGTAGCATCCATCCGATGGCTTTATGCATCAGGTCTGCCTTGTCGTTCATTAACAATGTTGCTAACTTGAGTGCATCTTTAAACTGATTGTTGCCAATGAAATGAAAGCAGGAAAGGATAGCTATGCGCCGTTCCCAAAGATTGTCAGACTTAGCCAGTTTGTAAAGTATCTTTTTATCCTTATCTTCAAGGTATGCGCCAATAATGCGGTGTGCAGAGCTATCAACCAAATCCCAGTTGTTAATGTATTGCGTATTGCTTAAGTATAATTTGTAAATAGCGGTTTTTTCTTCATCACTGGATTTTGAGAATTCACGTACCAGCAGTAACAGCGCAAACAATCGAATTTCGTGAAAAAGCGAGGTTAGTAGTTGCTGAATTTCGTGGAGTGGAACGGATGGGTGTTTTTTAACTTCCGCCCTGAGTACCGGTACTCGAATACCCAGAAACCGGTCGCCTTCACCATATTCACCTTTACCCGTTTTAAAATAACGTTGGGATTGCTCGGCAATAACCGGGTCGCCAAGGCTTCGGAGTATTTTTATGAGTTTTTTTGAATTCATGAGTTACTCTTGCAGAGTTACTTTGGGTCATGGATATATTTTACATGTAAAAATTAAGGCCTGTTCCTCATGATATGGGGATACCCCTGCAGAAAGAGATGCGCTTGCTCGTTTAATTGATGCAGAGTATGGATAACTGTATCACGGTAAAGGTGGTAATGGTCAAATAACGTTATTTCTTAAAACAGGTGTTCTGTTAATTGGGATACCATGTAATCGGGTAGTAAATCAAAATATTTTTATCCTCGCGAACTTTTCCAAAGTCCATTTTTTTGATCACTTCATTGATATCTGATGTGACTTGATTGTTCAATGTAGATTTTATGACTAAACTTTCAACAACGTTTCCTTCTTTGCCGATTGTTATTTTGAACAGGGTTTTAGTTTCTGTATCCGGTGCCTGACGCAGTGATTTTTGGTAAATCCGGTATATCTTTACTTTTTCACGTTCAAAAGTCGCTTGAATGCTGGCGTCTGACCGAACATCTTCAATAGGTGCTGTAGCGCACGCATTGAGTAGTAACGAAATGCAAACAGTAGTAATAGATATAATATGTTTCATGATCTTGAGTGGTCTGGCCAGTTGCTTTTTTAAAAGATGTTAGCGCAACTTTTTCTCAACCTTGAGTTTTAATCGCTGCATAACACCTTGCTCGGCAAAGCTGAAATATGTGTCGTGGCCGATGATGATGTGGTCACAAAACTCCAGGCCAAGGGATGTTGTGTTGATGAGCAGGTTAGATGTGAAATTCTCATCACCGGTACTGGGGGTAGGGTCGCCGGAAGGGTGGTTGTGAACCAGGATGATGCCGTAAGGGTTCAGGGGTATGGCGGCACGCAGGGCTTCAATCGGGCGTGCATACACCGAGTTAATTGAACCAATGGCAATCACTTCAAAACACAAGGGCTTGAGCTTGTTATCCAGGCTGATGGTAATGAGCTTTTCCTTGGCCTCGTCCTGCATGTCTGAAAATAAGTCAAATACCTTGCGCGGGTCGGTGAGCGGCTCATTAACCGGGGCGCCGGCCTTAACCTCGTGCTTTTGATAACGCAGCTCGATTTCGCGGATGTAGGTGGGTTGCTGTTCACTGTCGCTCATGGTTTTTCTTCTTTTCTTGAGGACCTGGTTAGTCACGGGTCCTGTTGATCTTCCGATGGGGTATTTTACAGACATTTGTTAGGGTTTGCTGTGGTCTAGAAATCTGAAAATTCAAGGCTGTTTAAAACAATCGACGCCTTATCAACAA
Organism: Gammaproteobacteria bacterium; assembly: GCA_016191795.1. Lineage (GTDB taxonomy): Bacteria > Pseudomonadota > Gammaproteobacteria > SZUA-229 > SZUA-229 > JACPVK01. Next base: position 10,147 of record JACPVK010000356.1, on the reverse strand, counting down.
AGGCAGGGTCACTTTGTCCAGGGTAATAACGGTGTGAATAGACCAGGTTGATGGCAATGCTGTTGTCTTTAGGGTGCGCACATGTCAGTGTTATGGCTTCCAGTATCATCATCGACAATTTCTCAGGACCTTTAACAACGCCGCGATCTTCAGCCATCATGTGTGTTCTGGCACAGAAGGATGTCTTCGTTGTGTCAGCAGTCACTTCATATTTTAGTATATTGAAACGTTGTGAATTCGTATCCTTATCTTGCCCGGCTTTGAGCAGGTTAATAAACTCTTCGCTGGTTTTGAATGCGGGCAATCTATAGGGAGTTGCCTGGACAGCAAATGTTTCATCCGGATGCGTGCCGCTTTTCATCAATGCCAGCTGGTGCGAATCCCTTCCGGCAATCATCCAGCCTTTTTCATTTAACGGAACAAACGAATAACCCGTTTCTAGCATTCGTTCCGGAGGCAGGTTAACTTCGGGAAGTTGTGGACGTGTTAATGCGCAGGAAGTGAGTATTAAAGCAGTGAAGAGTATTCCATATGATTTTAGATGATTCATTCTGATTTCCTTATGGTGATTGTTTAACGCTGTTTAGTCGAGTCTGCATCAATAGGGTCGGTGACGATGGCACTTACATAAGCCTGTGGGAGCGGGCCATGCCCGCGACACTTTTATAATAAAATCGGTGTCAGGGAATTATTACCGCTAATATTATAAACAATTGCTCTCTGGTACCGATTATTTCGAAAGATCTCGTGTGAAAAACAAGAATAAAAGGGCAGTGGCTTTAATTTGTTATAGTCTACTGGTTTAGTTTTATAAATCAAAAATATTTTACAGAAAAGATAATCATGGAGTCTGATACCTTGATCTTATGCCACGGAATTTTCTATCTTAAACTTATTATTGTACGTATTCTCGACTGTACTGCCTCAGATAGTGCGGACAGGCCTTGTTTATTGTTTAAGTACTTCACGTATCGAATGTGGCGAAGATCAAACGGAATATCATTCTCCGTTTGTGCAATCAATATGACTTCTTTGCCGAGAGCGTGGGCAATGCCTGCCTCATAAAAGACATTTGGGTTTCTACCGGAGCAATCGCAAATAACTATACGTGCCCTAACAATTAGGTTGACGATATCTTGTATTACGAGGTGATGTTCCCAGAAGTCATCGGCTCTAATTGGTCTAAGTCCAGCTGATATTGTTGCTGCCTGTAGCGCGGCGTAAACTGGGTTGAACTCCGCTTGGAACGGCATCATTACTGAGACCAAGTCTGCCTCTTGCTGGTTAATGGAGTCGATATTGAAAATATTTGGAGAGATTTGACTTCTTTGCTGATTTATAAGCAATATCTTGAATAGATCTGCTTGGTTAATTGCCCAATGTGTATGTGTTAGCGTGAATTTTGATAGACCTAGTTGGGGTGAAAACTTTTCTAAATCTTTGTTAGAAATTGGCCGTATGCTGTTATCAACAGCATACTGAATTGACGTTTCCTTCGGGCCTTGAGTGACCGCAGTGATGTACGCGACGTGTGCAAATTGAGGGCCATTACCTCCGGTCTCAGTTACGAGAAGTGCTGGAATCGTAGTTATCTTCGAAAAATCAAGTTGCCCATCTTTTTTAAGAAATAATTTTCCCGTCTCCTGATCGTCTTTGATGTAGATACGGCTGTTAGCTATTGATCCTGTTCCATCTGGCCAGCCTGAATATGAAACGAGCAGGTGAAACATTAAATTCCCCTTTATTTTTGAATATTTATAGTCAAGGTAGAATTAATAAAATTATTAATTAATTTCAAAAATCAAGGAGTCTGACACCTTGATCTGATGCCCTCTGGTACCGATTATTTTTTTAATTGTACCTTTTAGGAGTCATCGTTTTTGGTTTCGTCAAATAATCCATCCTGTATAGGTGTGATATTCCCTGATAATTGCGGCGTATTTGGTAGATTGAAAATATTTCGCGTGATATTTTCTAGTGCAACATGTCGTCTTCTTCTATTACCAATATCTGAGGAGGCCCGGATTGATCTGCCATACTCACGAGCATCCTCAGAAAATGCGCCTTCCTGATCCTCTGTAGAGCTAAGAAAGCGTGTTACTTCATTTGCAAATGTGTCTAGTACTGCTCTAAGGTCGGACTTTTGTTGTGTGTCAAGCGGTATGTTTGCAGTTTTAGTTGCAAGAAAGGTGAATAAGGAATAAAAATCAGTCTTTTTTCTCCAGCGGACATTTTTTATATCTGGGTATAGCTGCTCTAACTCGTATAATACCTTTTGAAAGGTATTGATTAGTTCATCTTTCGCATCGAATTCTATTTCGTAGTCTTGATAATATTTATCAAGGCTTTCTTTTTTATTCTGATGGCCGTGTAGCAAAGCTATGGCGAGTTCAGATATATACTCAATATCCATCATTCGACGAATGTTGAGAGGCGTAAAAATTCCTGTTGTACTCCAGTAATTGTAATTAGAAATATCTTGCATCGTTCTGATGAATGGGCCCCAGTATGTGGCTTGCCGCAATTCCTGGGAGTTGAGAGCAACAACATTTTTGTTTAGTCTCTGAAATATACCGCGTATATCCTCATCAGACATTTCAGGTAAAACTCTTACTATGAAGGTATAGCCGAAAACTTTTTTCTTTTCTTCTGGTGATAAATCTTCAAATTTCATATTACCCCAGCTTGGTGATTCATCTTCCTTTATTTCAAAGCCGCCTTCAATAAATTCAAGGCATGTACGAATTCTTTGCTGGCCATCAATAATTATGTGCTGTTCATTACCGGATTCATCGACAAATTCTTGCATATATATTTCAGGGATTGGGAATCCATTCAATATGCTATCTATTAAATAGCTCTTTTGTGGATGTATCCATACGGGATTTCTTTGAAAAGGTGGTTTCATTTGGAGATCACCATTGTCATTAGCTTTCTTGAACCACACCACGGTCCGATTTGTCATATTAAGAAATCTGGACATTAAAGAATCCCCTTTTCAATTTCTGCTATGCGTAGGTTTTTTAAATTATTTACTTGGTAAGCACGTAGGCTGTCAAAGTCCCGATAAATTCTGGCTTTGATTGTTCTTCCAATCGTTGGTGGAGTGTTTTTCATTGTATCGATAACTTGGTTCCATTCTCTCCCAAAAGGTAGCATGTGCAAGATTCGATCTGTAGCAACAGTTCCCCAGTAGATATATTTCTTAACGTGCTCTTGTACTGCATTTCTGGTAACTGGCGGTAGTGCATGTATTCCTGAACCGAGGCTTCTAAGTGCGCGCCATGCACTAGTGAAATGATAATCAGAAATTACGGCAATATCGATATCAGATTCTGAGTTGAAAAATCGATAATTCTTATTAGGATTTAGGCTTAACCCAAAGGCGCAGCTTCCTGTAATTACCAAAGAAGAAGGATCAACTCCTAAGCCACTTGCAAGAGTGCATCTCCAATTGGCATAACTTTCTCTATCTTCGCCAAATAGAAATGGAACACGGTCCATAATCCATATGGATGCCATTAGTTCTGGAGGTTTAGACAGTAGTTCTGCTATGAATACTTTCTTTATGTCTTCCATTATTAAGGAGTGATCCTAAACAGGTTAAATCGAGATCAAGGAGTCTGACCCCATGATTTAACCCCATGATTTCACCATGATTTCAGCATCAAACAAATTTTTTCACACCCGCTTTCTTTGCGGCCTTCTGCAAATCCTCATCCAGTGTAGCGATGGGTATACCCAGTCTTAATGCCAGCTCCAAATAAGAGGCATCGTATGCAGAGAGATTATAACGTCGAGCCAATTGCAAAGTTCCTGTCAGAGCATGGGCGAAGGTAGCTGAATCCACCTCAATGTCTACGCCTTCCAGCATTTCAAGAAAAGCCCCGCTACGCGCTTCTGTCACTATGCCTTTGGCTTCTGCCCTGGCAATCACGTTAGCCACTTCCAATCCCCAGGTTGCTGGCACCATAGCGTTGTTTTTTTTCATCGCATCCAGCACTTTACCGGCATAATTAATTTCTTGAGGCTTGCCATCACCAAAAAACCATCGCATGGTCACCGAGTTATCCAATACAAAACTCACGCGCGTCCTTCCTCAGTCAACGCCTTAATGTCTACACCCCTCACCGGATCGGCCAGCATAAACGCTTTCAGTTTTTCCGCCGCGGCTACTCTATCTTTCACCCTCATGCCTTCGCTAGGCACCAAATCCGCAATCGCCTCACCACGATTAGTAATGGTAAAACTCTTACCGGTTTTTACCTGCCGCAACAATTCCGGCAGCTTGGTTTTTGCCTCATACGAGCCAATTTCGATCTTCATGGCATACCCCCTGAATATAGCCTTTAGACCAGTATATAGACCAGTTTGCTTAAAAACAATCCTGTATCAAAAGCAACAACAATGAATCAAGACTCTTTTGCAGGCCGCCCGCGTCGGGCCTGTCCAACTTTACACTGCAATTTAGCTTCAATTTTTTCCTTAAACTGATGGAATCATGGGGTCAGACTCGTTGATATTAGGGATGTATGCAATTTTGCCGAAGCAAGAATAGGTTGAAATCGTTTGATGTCTGAGACGAGGCGTTCGGTAACTTTTTTTGGAACACTGGCCATGTGAGCTCCTTCTCTATCATCATTTCTGGCGAGTTGCGTGAACTGCCGGGGATGTTGCTGCGTTGTGAATAACAGCGTTTGGTAATTTACGGTGTTGTTGCAAGCCGATTACCTTTGAATTGGTCTTGATATTAGTCAGCAATGTGGTTTGTGGCAATGCATTTTTTGTGCGGCGGGCAGGGGGTGGTGATTTGGCGTGATGTGTTTTGTTGCTCGGTGCGTCAACGTTGGGCATCGTTTGGCGACACATATATATATAGTGGGGAGTGGGAAGTAGGGAGTGGGTAGGGCGGGTGAAACCCGCCGTTGGGTTGATGATCTTCGGTTTGTGACCTGGCGGGTTGCAACCCGCTCTACGTAAACTTCACTTGGCGACACATATATATAGAGTGGGGGAATGGGAAAGGCGGGGGATGAAAATCTGCTGGACAGTGGCTGAGGGCTTCTGATTAAATAACCGCCCGGTCAGTTATTAAGTATTCGTTATGATGTTATCTACCCACAAGTCCGAGGCCAGGGGGCCTTACCGCTGGCGGCGCCGCAAGGAGGCGCGGCCGGAGGAGATTATTGAGGCGGCGCTGGCGTTGTTTGCCGAGAAGGGGTTTTCGGCTACCCGGCTGGATGATGTGGCCAAACGTGCCGGGATTTCCAAGGGTACGTTGTATTTGTACTTCGACAGTAAAGAGGCGATTTTCCGGGCGGTGGTGGAAACGCTGATTGGGCCGAAGTTGCAGGCGATTGAAAAACGCGTCGATGAGTTTGAAGGGACCAACCAGGATTTGTTGCGGCAGTTGGTTCATGGCTGGTGGCAAAACGTGGGTGAGTCCAGTCTGTCGGCTATTCCCAAATTAATTGTTTCTGAATCCGGTAACTTTCCGGAGCTGGCCGAGTATTTTGTCAAGCAGGTGGTGAAGCGTAGTCGCAAGGTGATTGTGCATGTGCTGGAGCGCGGTATGGAAGCCGGTGAGTTTAAAAAGTGCGATGCAAAGCTCGCAGCGCGTTTATTGTATGCGCCCATGGTGCAAACCGCTATCTGGAAACATTCGTTAAATCCCTGGGATGATATTGGCGATGTACCTGCTTATCTTGATTTGCATCTGGATGTTTTCTTTCATGGCATCGCTTCCGGAGCTGTAAAAAAATGAATAACAGCATTATTCCGTTCAGGAAAAGATTAACTATGTGGATATCACGCATTGCAACACGTTCTGGCAAGTTTGCTGGCTATAACACCGCCGCTTTTAATTCACAAGGTGGGCAATGCCCACCCTACAATTCTGTTTATCCTCGTGGGTTGTCCTTCAGAGCCGAATTATGCTGGTATGCTTTTTGTGGGTTGGCCTTCAGGCCAACGCTGTTCTCAACATCAACTCAAAAGCGTCAGCCTGAAGGCCGACCTACAATAAAAACCGATTTAGCTTTAAACCTTATTAGCGTGATGCACATGGATGTGCGAATGCCGCGAGCGCAGGAGCGCAAGAGCGGCGCATTTGCGGACTTGTTTTTTAACATGTCGCGGGCATGGCCCGCTCCTACAAAAGCGGCATCGCGTTTTGTTATGGTGTTGGTTTTTGGATTGGCAAGTTTAAATGCGCATGCGCAAACCATGACTTACGAACAGGTGCTGCAACAGGTGGTGGATAATTATCCTTCTTTACAAACCACCGCCATTGCCGTGGAGCGCGCGCGGCTGGAAAGTGTGCGTGTGGAAAGTCAGCTGGGCTGGCAGTTAAATGCGAAGGCGGGTGTGCAGCATGATATGTCGTCCACATTTGGTACACCTACCGATACGCTAAACCTTAACGGCAATATGTCGCGCATGCTGGAATCGGGCGACACATTAGGATTTGTTGCCGATATAAATCGCCTGGATGCTGATAGCAGTTTTCCCGGTGCACCCAATCCGGCACTGAGTACCAATGTGGGTGTGAATTATCGCATGCCGTTACAAAAAGGCGCCGACAATACATCGTTTGTGCAAAACCGTTTGCAGGCCGAAGTGGCGGTGGCACAGGCCAATGCCGACAGGCGTAATGTGTATGACCAGATTGCGGCACAGGTGATTGATTTATACATTAATGCCGCGACTATTAACGCGCGCATTGAAAACACCCGGCTCGCCATACAACGCAGCCAGCGTTTGCTCAAATACAACCAGAGTCGCGCCGGGCTGGGTATTGCCGAAGATAAAGATCTGTTGCAGGTGCGTGCACAATTACGCAGCCGCGAAGCGGAGCTCACCGCTCTGGACATGCAATGGCAGGCGCAGCGTATTAATTTAAACCGTTTAATGGGCCGCGATGTGGATGCCGATTTGCAATTGCAACGCGCCACCGACATCAGTATTGGCAAAAACACCGACGACATGCTGCAACAGGCCACACAACACAGCCCGGCCATGGCGGTGATTGATGTGCGCATGAAACAGGCCGATACCGCACTCGAACTCAGCCGCGATAAACGTAAAGACAAACTCGATTTAGTGTTCAACGCCGGTTACAAAACCTTGAGTGGCGACAGCACACCCAGTGATGTCAGCGAAAACGAAGTCGTGGGTGGCGTGCAAATTGAATTCGGCCGCGGGCTGGATTTAAGCGGTTACGATGCGGAATTACAACAGGCACAGTTATTACGCTCGGCAGCCTTGCAGGATCAAAAACAGGTGTTGCTGGATTTGCGTTACAACATTGCCGGCGTGCTGGCCGAAATCAATGCGGGTAATGCGGCGTTAAGCGCTTACGAAAAAAGCGTTGCCAGCGAACAGGCCAAGTTAAATGAAGCCGAACAACGTTACCGCCGTGGCCGTAGTGATACCGATCAACTGATACAGTTTGAAGCGCAACTGGCCACTGCCGAGTTGAACCAGGATTTACAGAGTATTGAATTGACGCGACGCATTCATAAGTTACAGTTGTTGCTGGGGAATGTGTGGAAGACTGTGAAAGTGGAGTAAAAGCGAAAGCATAGTCCGCAAATGCACGCAAATAAGATTTAAGGCTAAATCGGTTTTTGTTGTGGGTCGGCCTTCAGGCTGACGCTTTTGAGTTGATAGTGAGAACAGCGTTGGCCTGAAGGCCAACCCCAATGCCATTAAGTTAAGGAAAATTTGTTCCGTTGTAGAATGGGTGGAGCGCAGCGTAACCCATCAAAATGGTGGGTTACGCTGCGCTCCACCCACCCTACAAAAGCTTAACTTAATGGCATTGAGGCCAACCCACAAAAAGCATACCAGCATAATTCGGGTCGGCCTTCAGGCTGACGCTTGTGAGTTGATGGTGAGAACAGCGTTGGCCTGAAGGCCAACCCACGACGATACACAACTCAGAAGGTAGGGCGCAATAACCAACGGGCATTGCGCCGGATGAAAGTGACTGGTGCAATGCGCTGCGCTTATTGCACCCTACGTTTATTGTTTTCTTTTAAATTTCGTAGGGTGGGCAAGCTTTATTTGCCCACGCGGAATTTGACACAGGTGGGCACAAAAACGTGCCCACCCTACGAATACGAATAAAAAATAACGCGAATTTTTCGCATTGAAATAACAGGTAACAATATGACATCCATCATCCGCTATCTGGTAAACCGTGGTCTGGTGATTAACCTGATTTCTGTTTTTCTTCTCACGCTGGGTATTGTTACCGCATTTGTGCTGATCAAGCGCGAGGCGTTTCCTAATGTGAATCTGGATATGATCCAGGTGGATACGGTGTATCCCGGTGCGTCGCCGCAGGAGGTGGAGCAGCTGGTGATTACGCCGATTGAACAGGAGTTGCGTGCACTGAATGGTATCGACAAAATGGTGTCGATGTCGTTTCCCGGTTCGGGCCGTATCACCATGGAAGTGGACCCGGATGCGAATAATCGCGAACGCTTGTCGAGTGAGGTGCAGCTGGCGGTGCAGCGTGCAAAATTACCGGCGGATTTGCCGAATGATCCGTATGTAACCGAAGTGGATGGTTCGGTGTTTCCGGTGATTCGTCTGGCGGTGACGGCGCCGGTGTCGGATCTGGAACTGAAACGCCTGGGTGACGATATTTCGGATGATTTGCTGAATGTAAAAGGCGTGGCCAAGGTGATGATCCTGGGTAATCGCAAGGCCGAGATCAGTGTGATTGCCGATCCGGTACGCATGGAAAAGGAGCGTATTTCCGTGCGCGATCTGACGCAGGCTTTGCAAAGCTGGAATCTGAATGTACCCGGTGGTGATATTGATACGCCGGAAGGTCAGAAATCGGTACGTATTGTTGGCGAATTTTCTGATGCGAAAGATGCGGCTAATCTCGTGTTGCGCGCCAATGAACGCGGTGATGTGCTGACACTGGGCGATGTGGCGCAGGTTGAAGAATCGCTGGAGAAGGCGAGACAATATAATGACGTGCGGGGCCAGCAGGGTTTGTCGATGATTGTGCTAAAGCGTTCCGACGCCGATATCATCAATACGGTAGATGAAGTTAAAAAATATCTCGATACTGTTCCCGGCCGTTACGGCGCGGAAGTTGAAGTTAAAACCTTTCAGGATTTTTCACGCTTTACACGCATGCGTCTGGCGGTGCTTACCAGTAACGGCTGGATGGGTTTGATTCTGGTGTTTGTGTCGCTGTTGCTGTTTTTGCGATTGTCGGTGGCCATGACCACGACCTGGGGTTTGCCGATTATTTTTATGGCGGGCATCGCCATTTTCTATTTCTTTGGTCTCACCTTGAATCTGATTTCGATGATGGGACTCATCATCGTACCCGGTATGCTGGTGGATGATGCCATTGTGATTGGTGAAAATATTACCTGGCACATGGAGCGCGGCAAGAGTCCGCAGGAGGCGGCCGTCGTCGGTACCATGGAAATGATGGCGCCTGTGGCGGCGACCATCATGACGACTATTGTGGCGTTTGTACCGATGTTTTTTGTATCGGGCATTATCGGCAAATTTATTGTTGCGATTCCGATTGTGGTGATTACCCTGCTGCTGCTGTCGTGGCTGGAATCATTTCTGTTTTTGCCCAGCCATGTGGCACATTTTACCAACCCCAACAAGCATCCGCCGGAACGTCGCTGGCTGGTGGCATTTGAAAATGGCTACGGCTGGATGCTGGATCGTGCTGTTAAATTCAAATGGACAACGGTTGCGGTTTCATTTGCGGTTTTAATTGCGTCATTCATGCTGGCGAAAACCATGGCCTTCCAGTTATTTCCACCTGCCGGTGTGGATGAATTCATTGTGCGGGTAACGACACCACCGGGTACCAGCCTTGAAACCATGCGTGAACACATGCGTGATATTGATCGCGAACTGCGTGCCGAGATTAATCCGAAATATTTACAGGCAACCTTGTTGAAGAGTGGTGATGTGTCGGTGGATGAAGGTGATCCGCTGACGCAGCGCGGTTCGCGTTACGGCATGATCCGGGTAATTTACGAACCGTCAGTGTCACGTCCGGAACATAATGTGCTGGATGATATGCATTCCATATCCAAAGTTTTGCCCGGTAAATTTCCGGATTTTGATATTACATTCAGTGAAATTCGCCCTG
>JACPVK010000355.1 GCA_016191795.1 Gammaproteobacteria bacterium | reverse complement strand
CTCGCGCACTTCAGGCGGGTGATGTTTCATTACATAGATGCAGATATTGGTATCGAGCATATAAGACATTAGATGGATTCTCTTTGCTGCGGAGCCACATCTTCTATCTCATCAGGAAAGTCCTCGGCCAGACGTTTGCCATGCTCAAAATAATTGTCCCATGATCGAGGCCTGGGTGTGAGTACAATCTCATCGCCTTCACGCCGCACATAGACTTCGTCGGCATTGATTTCAAACTCAACCGGCAAACGTACTGCCTGGTTTCTGCCATTGCGGAATAATCTGGCTTTGCGCTTTTTGCTTGCATCATGTCCGGTTTGCATACTGCGTCTCACTATATGGATATGCCAACAGCATAGGCCAACGACCTGCCTGAAGCAAGCCGCTATTCTTTTTCTAACGACAGTTTTTCTCTGCACCTCCGCGCCTCTGTGTCAAAATCCACCCCATGGCTGGCCGTATCCCACAATCCTTTATTGATGACCTGATAGCCCGCGCCGATATTATCGACGTGGTGGGCGCGCGCGTGCCGCTTAAAAAGCGCGGCAAGGAATACATTGCCTGTTGCCCGTTCCACAATGAAAAAACACCGTCGTTTACCGTCAACCAGAGCAAGCAGTTTTATCACTGCTTTGGCTGCGGCGCGCACGGTACGGCGCTGGGCTTTGTGATGGAGTTTGACCGGCTGGAATTTGTCGATGCCGTGGAATCACTGGCGGCGACTTATCACCTGGAAGTGCCGCGCGAGCAGGGTGAAACCAAACCCGACGACCGCGGCCCCTTATACGAATTATTAAACCAGGCGGCCGATGCCTATCGCGCCGAGCTAAAAAACTCGCCACGCGCGGTGCAATATTTAAAGGGCCGGGGCTTGTCCGGTGATGTCGCCAAAACATTTTCCCTGGGTTATGCCCCCGATAGCTGGGATTTTTTATCGCAGACACTGATTTCATCGCCTCACCCTCACCCACCATCGTCTCGCGACGATGGTTCCCCCTCGACAACTGTTCCCGACGTTGCTCTACCTCCTGCATCCATGCAGTCGTCTCCTGGAACGGGAGAGGGTAAGTCAGTGTCGCTTCGTGACTTGCAAATCTCATTATTGCGTGCCGGCATGTTGATCGAAAAAACCGCCGGCAAGTTTTACGATCGATTTCGTGATCGCATCATGTTTCCCATCCGCGATCGTCGCGGCCGCATTATCGGTTTTGGTGGCCGAATTCTCGATAAAGGCGAACCCAAATATCTCAATTCTCCGGAAACACCCCTGTTTCACAAAGGCCAGGAATTGTACGGCCTGTATGAAGCACAACAAGCCAGCCACAAGCTGACACGCATCATGGTGGTAGAAGGTTATATGGATGTGGTGGCGCTGGCTCAACACGGCATCACTTACGCCGTCGCTACCCTGGGCACCGCCACCTCCAGCGAACAGATTTCGCGTATCTTTCGAGTCGTGCCGGAAGTTATTTTTTGTTTTGACGGCGATCGCGCCGGACGTGCTGCCGCCTGGAAGGCGCTGGAAAATACACTGCCGGTGTTGAGTGATGGCGTGCAGGCACGGTTTTTATTTTTGCCCGATACCGAAGACCCGGATTCGCTGGTACGCAAGGAAGGCCGTGAAGCCTTCGAGCAACGACTGTTAACGGCCCAGCCCTTATCCGATTTTCTACTGGACCATCTCGCCAGCCAGACCGACATGAGCAGCATGGACGGCCGGGCGCGACTGGCAGAACTCGCTCGCCCGTTGATTGGCAAACTGGGCGAAGGGGTATTTCGTGAGTTACTCAGTGCACAGCTGGCGCAGCGAGTTGGATTATCACTGCCGGCCATGCAACAACATTTACCGGCAGCCCCGCCACCACAACAACAACTGCACCCCGAGCGAGCGCAAAGACCCGTCAAACAGCAACAGCCCTCACGCCATCAGGTGCAGGTAACACCGTTACGTCTGGCCATCGCCTTGCTATTGCAACATCCTCAACTGGCACAGCAACAAGCCTTACCTGCCCAGCTGGCTCAATCCACCATCCCCGGCATCGAGCTGTTATTCAGTCTGCACCAGGTCATACTGCAAACCGAAAATGTTTCATCATCGGCCTTGATTGAACGCTGGCGAGACTCCCCCGAGCAGGATGCCTTACAAAAACTACTCGGCTGGGATATCCCCGATAGTGCCGACAAAGCCCAGCGTGACAGACTTTTCTCCGATGCACTGAACAAGCTGGCGTTACATCATACCCAGAGCCGATTTGAGCAATTACTCGAAAAAAGCCACTTAAGCGGCTTGAGTGCCGAGGAAAAAGCCGAACTTCGTCGACTCTCCTCGCTCACTAACACACAAAAATAAATACACCTCATGAATTGATCTTGCGATAATAGCTTGCTATTTTTCGCGGCTGTTTTGTAAGCCTTTGTCATCCAGGAGCGCCAGTACATGTCCAACACTTATTTGTTTACGTCCGAGTCGGTTTCCGAAGGTCATCCTGACAAGGTTGCCGACCAGATTTCAGACGCTGTCCTGGATGCGATCCTGGAACAGGATCCCACAGCGCGCGTCGCCGCCGAAACGCTGGTGACGACGGGATTAACGGTTTTAGCCGGCGAGATCACCACCAAGGCGGTTGTGAATTATGCCAGGGTTGCACGCGAGACTATTCGCAGCATCGGTTATGACGACCCTTCGTTGCGCTTTGATGCCGATGGTTGCTCGGTACATGTGTGCTACGGCACCCAGAGCCCGGACATTGCCCAGGGTGTAGACCGCGCTTCCGACGATTACCTGAACCAGGGTGCTGGTGACCAGGGCCTGATGTTTGGTTTTGCCTGTGATGAAACCGACAGCTACATGCCCCTGCCAATTTATTTATCTCACCGCCTTGTAGAGCGTCAGGCCATGCTGCGTAAAAGCGGCCATCTGCCCTGGCTGCGCCCGGATGCCAAATCACAGGTCACTATCAAATACGTTAACGGCAAACCCGACAGCATCGATACCGTGGTGTTATCGACCCAGCACAGCCCGGAATACAGCCCGACTGACAAACAGAAAGTGCTGCATGAAGCCGTGATTGAAGACATCATCAAGCCGATCCTGCCCAAAGAACTGGTCAAGGGAAAAATCAATTACCTGATCAACCCCACAGGCTGCTTTGAAATCGGTGGGCCGCATGGTGATGCCGGCCTGACAGGTCGCAAGATTATTGTGGATACCTATGGCGGCGCAGCACCCCACGGTGGTGGTGCTTTCTCCGGTAAAGATCCATCCAAGGTTGACCGTTCGGCTGCCTATGCCGCGCGTTATGTGGCCAAAAATATTGTCGCCGCCGGCCTGGCATCAAAGTGCCTGGTGCAGGTGTCTTATGCGATTGGCGTGGCACAGCCTACGAGTATCATGGTGGAAACCTATGGCACCGGCAAAGTCAGCGACGAAAAACTGACCGACCTGGTACGCAAGCATTTTGATTTACGCCCCAAAGGCATAGTCCAGATGCTGGATTTATTGCGTCCGATTTACCGCAAGACAGCCGCCTATGGTCACTTTGGTCGCAACGAACCGGGCTTTACCTGGGAGAAAACCGACAGGGCCGCCATGTTGCGAGATGACGCCAAATAATATTGAATAAAGGCGCCGACGATATCGGCGCCTTCAAACTGCACATTCCGAGGAGCGTTGCAGCCGGCATTTTATTTTGCTGGTCAGGCTCGGATAAAGGCTTATCAAAAATTGTTTTGATACCTGATGACAACGGCGCTCATTTCTTAAATGCGTTTTTTAGGAGATGAATATGAGCGCGAACAAATCTGCTGTAAAAAAACCTGCTGCAAAAACACCGACTGCACTCAAAGCCGTCAGTAATTTCACCGATTACAAAGTGGCTGACATGTCACTGGCCGCCTGGGGCCGCAAAGAAATTCTGATTGCTGAAACCGAAATGCCGGGCCTGATGGCCTTGCGTGAAGAATTTGGCAAAAAGAAACCACTCAAAGGCGCGCGCATCACCGGCAGCCTGCATATGACCATTCAAACAGCCGTGCTGATTGAAACCCTGGTTGCTCTGGGCGCTGAAGTGCGCTGGGCTTCGTGCAATATTTACTCTACACAGGATCAGGCTGCTGCCGCTATTGCCGCGGCCGGCATTCCGGTATTCGCCTGGAAAGGTGAAACCCTGGAAGAATACTGGTGGTGCACCGAGCAGGCATTGAACTGGCCCAATGGCCAGACGCCCAATATGATTCTGGATGACGGTGGCGACGCTACTCTGCTCATACACAAAGGTGTTGAGTTCGAAAAAGCCGGCAAAGTACCCGCTGCCAAAGCCAGCGACAATCATGAATGGAAAGTTATTCTGGAAACTCTCAGAGCCAATCTGAAAGCCAATCCAAAAAAATGGCACAGCTATGGCGCCAACATCAAAGGCGTTACCGAAGAAACCACTACCGGTGTACACCGTCTTTACCAGATGCAGGAAAAAGGACAATTACTGTTCCCCGCCATGAATGTGAACGACTCGGTGACCAAATCCAAATTCGACAACCTCTATGGCTGCCGCGAGTCTTTGATTGATGGTATCAAGCGCGCCACCGACGTAATGATTGCCGGAAAAATTTGCGTAGTACTGGGTTATGGTGACGTGGGCAAAGGTTGCGCCCAGGCATTCCGCGGCATGGGTGCCACCGTCTGGGTAACTGAAATCGATCCAATCTGCGCACTGCAGGCGGCGATGGAAGGTTATCGTGTAGTGAATATGGATGATGTATGCAACCAGGGTGATATTTTCGTTACCACCACTGGCAACGTACACGTCATCAATCATGACCATATGAAGGCCATGAAAGATGAAGCCATTGTGTGCAACATCGGTCACTTTGATTCCGAAATTGATATCGACTCATTAGCCAAATATCAGTGGGATGAAATCAAGCCACAGGTGGATCACGTTATTTTCCCCGATGGCAAAAAACTCATCGTGCTGGCAAAAGGCCGCTTGGTAAACCTGGGTTGCGCCACGGGTCATCCCAGCTTTGTAATGTCTGCATCGTTTACCAATCAGGTGATGGCTCAGATTGAGTTTTTTACCAATGCCAAAAAATATGAGAACAAGGTATATATTTTACCGAAAGTTCTCGATGAGAAAGTTGCCCGTTTACATTTGAAAAAGATTGGCATCAATCTGACCAAACTTTCCAGGAAACAGGCTGATTACATCAACGTTCCGGTAGAAGGCCCATACAAGCCTGATCACTATCGTTATTGATATAAAATAAAAGCCTGACGCAAAGGCGCAAAGGACGCGAAGGAAGATCAGAAAAACGAACTCTGCTTAACAGGCAGGTTTACACTTTTAAATTATCTTTTCTTTGCGCCTTCGCGCCTTCGCGTCAAATCTTTTTCTTGTATATTGACGGCATGAACGAGGACTGACCTAAAGTCAGTCCCCGTCTCAAAGCTACCGGAGACAACTATGCAATCCCAAAAGAATTTTCCGCGTTATTTTAGCTGTGAATTTTTTCCTCCCAAGACTGAACAGGGTATGGAGAAATTACTAGCAGTCAGCAAGCAACTCAAAGCCGAAATCAACCCGGCTTTTTTTTCCGTTACTTTTGGCGCTGGCGGCTCTACCCGTGAACGCACGTTTGAAGCTGTCACCCAAATAAATAAACATTCCCATGTTAGTGTTGCACCGCATTTGTCCTGCATCGGTTCAACACGGGAACAGTTATCTGAAATATTGCAAACCTACAAGACGCAAAAAATCCATCGTATTGTTGCCTTGCGCGGCGACATGCCTTCCGGCACTGTTTCAAAGGGTGAATTTAATTATGCCAATGAACTGGTTAGTTTTATTCGCCAGCAACATGGTGATTTGTTTCATATAGAAGTGGCCGCCTACCCCGAGTTTCACCCGCAGGCACGCTCGGCGTCACACGATTTGCAAAATTTCAGGCGCAAGGTCGAGGCAGGCGCCGACACGGCCATTACCCAGTATTTTTACAATATCGATGCCTATCTCAGATTTGTAGAAAGCTGTGAAAAAATGGGCGTTAACATCGCCATTACGCCTGGCATTATGCCCATCACCAACTACACCAATCTGGCACGATTCTCTGATGCCTGTGGCGCTGAAATTCCCTTGTGGTTACGCAAACGACTGATGGATTTTGGTGACGATGTGGAATCCATTAAATCCTATGGCAGTGACGTAGTCACCGAGCTTTGCAATCGTTTGCTGGCAGAAGGCGCACCCGGTTTGCATTTTTATACCATGAATCAAACTGAAGCCACAGTGCGAATCTGGAACAACATCAAGCCATAACCACTATGAGAATTCCGCGCATTTATCAGGCTGGCTCACTACCTGTTGGTCAACAGATTGAGCTTGATAAAACCTCGGCGCATCATCTCACCCGCGTTTTGCGTATGCAGGACAACCAGCCACTTATTCTGTTTAATGGTGAAGCAGGCGAATATCAGGCACGCCTTAGCTTGCAGGGCAAATCAGTTATGGCCAGTATTGATCAATTCATAGACCGTAGCAGTGAATCCCACCTCAACATTACCCTGTTACAGGGCATTTCCAAGGGTGAGCGCATGGATTGGTGCATACAAAAAGCAGTGGAACTGGGTGTCAATAAAATCGTGCCGGTAATTTGCCAGCGCACAGTTGTGAATATTAAGGGCGAACGCAGCGACAAAAAATGGCAGCACTGGCATGGCATTGTTATCAATGCCTGCGAGCAATCTGGACGTACAAAAATAACGCAATTACTCGAACCAGTAAAACTAACTGACGCACTTCGGTTACCGGATCCGGGATACAAATTAACCTTAAGCCCGGACGCACATAGCAGCCTGTTACAGACACCTGCTACTGAAAAAAATATAACGTTATTAATTGGCCCTGAAGGCGGACTCGAAGCTCGTGAGGTTGAGCAGGCCCAGGCCAGCGGATTTGAAGCCGTGCGCATGGGGCCACGTATCTTGCGCACAGAAACAGCAGCCATTGCTGCTATTACGGCATTACAGATTTTACGCGGAGATTTGGGATAAAAACGCAATCTAAAAACTGATTGAACAACACACCAGACTAGTGTGTCATTACTTTCTGAATCATGCCTTCAAGCTTGTCCATCGCCACCACACTGACCAACTCGCCTTTCACCAATGCCTTTTGAGCTATAGCCGGATGTGACACAGGCGCCGTATCTGAAACTATATCGGCGGCACCAACATTAATAATTTGTGGTGTGCCTTGTACCAGAAATGAAACAAATGGAATCGCCTTGTTATCACCAACAGAATATATCACCGCAGCTCTCACGTCCTGGTTGGCAAGACTCGGCATGCGCACGCCATTCATGGTTTCAAATGCCACCAACGGAACGGAGTTTCCACGCCAGTCCAGATAGCCCAGCATCCAGCGCGGCTTGTTCGCCACATTAATAATATTTCGAACTGGCACGACTTCAATCAAGGCTGAATTAGGTAGCATTAACAGGTCTTCATTGACTGTCAGCAATACGCAGCGTATTTGTTCTTGCTCGTCACTCATAAATTATCAGCCAAGTAACTCGTTAATGTTTTTCATTAATTCATCTTCCTGATACGGTTTGCCAAGATATTTATTGACACCAATTTCCATCGCCTTATCGCGATGCTTGGCACCGGTTCGTGATGTAATCATGATAATTGGCAGATCCTTCAGCCGCCGATCATTACGCACATGGGTGGCAACTTCATAGCCATCCATACGTGGCATTTCGATATCCAGCAACATCACATCTGGCATATAGTCCTGCAGTTTTGCTACCGCATCCACGCCGTCTTTAGCGGTAACAACCTGCATGCCATGGCGCGTTAACACACGCTCGGTGACTTTTCGAATGGTAATAGAATCATCCACTACCATAATTAACGGTATGTGCTGTTCTTCGATTTCCGGAACAACAACTTCTTCCGGCAATTCCTGCTCGACAAATTGCTCATCAGAAACACGTACAGCCACATCACTCAACAGCAGGCTGGCCATTTCCAGAATCAACACAACACGTCCATCGCCAAGAATCGTGGCGCCTGAAATACCTCGCACCGTACTGATTTGCGGCCCGACAGGTTTTACCACGATTTCTCTACGCCCAAGCAAATCATCGACATGCAGGGCAATACGCTGATCACCCACGCGTGACAGCAACACCGGGAATAACTGTCCACTACGTGAGTAGTTTGGTTGCTCACCCAATAATAATTTACCCAGATGTTTCAAATGATACCGAGTGCTGGCAAATTCATAATAGGCATCACCACTATCGTAGAATGATTGCAATTCGGGGCCGGAAATTCGCACCACACCCTCAATACTATTCAACGGAACGGCATACACTTCTTCGTTCACACTGACCATTAATGCATGATTAATGGCCAGTGTGAGTGGCAGATGGATGGTAAATGTAGTGCCTTTGCCCTGAACCGTATCGATTTCAAGCATGCCGCCAAGTTGTTTGATTTCCCTGTCCACCACATCCATACCCACACCACGGCCGGAAATCTGGGTTACCTTCTCGGCGGTACTGAAACCAGGCTGCATAATAAATTGCACGATATCGCGGTCAGATATTTTATTGTTTGGATCAAGCATGCCGCGCTCTATGGCACGCTTGCGTACGGCGACAACATCAATACCACGACCATCATCGGTGACCTTGATAACCACTTCACCACCCAGACGGTCTGCGTTAATGGTTACATGACCCGCTTCCGGTTTACCTGCAGCACGACGATCAGCCGGCAGCTCAATACCGTGTGCCACAGCATTACGTAACATATGCTCCAGCGGAGCCACTATACGATCGAGTACAGTACGATCGACTTCATTGGTTTCGCCGATAAAATCCATATCGACATCTTTTTCCAGTTCGCGCGCAGTCTGGCGAATAATACGGCGCAGACGTGATGCCAAACCACCCAGATGCACCATGCGCGTGCGCATCAAGCCTTCCTGCAACTCGGTACTTACACGAGACTCCTGTAGCAACAGGGTTTCAGCGTCACGCACACCATCTGTTAGCAGGTTACGAATACTTTCCATGTCACCAACAGATTCCTGCAGACCACGTGAAATCTGTTGCATGGCAGAAAATCTATCCATTTCCAGTGGATCAAAATGTTCGTCATATTGATCCGATTCTTTTTCGTAACGGGAAAGAATCTGGGCTTCCGTTTCTATCGTCAGCTTACGCAATTGATCTCGCAAACGGGCAATGGTCTGATCCATTTCAGTCAAGTTGAAATTAAAGTTAGCAACCTGCTGCCCCATACGCGCATGGTAAACACTGACTTCACCTGCGTTGTTTACCAGACTGTTTAACAGGTCAGCACGTACACGTACCTGCTCGTTAGCAATACCGGTTTTTGCTTCGGCCTGTTCACCAGCTGGAGCATCATCATCTCGTTCCAGCTGGTGTGCAGAACGTTCTTTGGTGTCAGCAACTTCTTCATCAGGCACCACAGCCTGTCGTTTCGTTGTATGCGCAACAGGCTTATCAACAACAGCAGGAGGTGCTGCGGGCTCCTCTTCAAGAATCAGGCTTGCTGTGTCGAGGTCTTCTTCAGTTATCTCGAAAGAATCGTCTACATCACCTGTCAGTGACTCTTCGGTGAATTCAAGATCGAAAGATGATTCATCGGCTACAGGAGGGGCTTCTTCAAACTGAATATCCAGCAGCTCGTCGGTGACAGGCTCGGACTCTTCCTCATCATCCGCATCCGGCGTTTTACTGGGTGGAGTGACCGTTTCTCCGCGGCGCAATCCCTCAATATGAGCAATTAGATTTTCCGCTGTGGGGATAGGCTTGCGAACCTTAACACGCGCCAGCATGTCCGAAAGCCGATCCATGGCTTCATGTAGCACATGTGACATATCGCGGGTAAACGCCAACTGTCCATCATTTACTGCAATAATTAATGACTCAAGCGAGTGTGAAAGATTACCAATAGGTGCAAGGTCAGCCATACGTGCACCACCTTTCAGGGTGTGCAATTGACGTTGCAAATCCATAACACTTTCTGTATCGCTATTATTATTGTTCCAGCGCTGCAAACTGTTTTCACAGCCGTCTACCAGTTCTTCAGCTTCTTCAAGAAAGATACTCACCAGCTCTTCATCAACATCACTGTAGGAGACCAGTGATTCCTGCGCCTTGGGTTTTGATGATGCTGGTTGTTGCGGTGCTGATGGTCGTGGCGTAGTGGCGGCCTTGGCCGGTGCCGATACGGCAGGCTGGACAGCGTGTGGCGCGAGCTTTGCTGCCAGCGTAGCAATTCGTTTCAACAATGCCTCATCGGAACGCAGACGATTTTTTGGGTCTTCCAGATCGGAAAGCATGCGGCCCACAACCTGGCTTACATCACCAATCAGGCGTGCACCCTCATCAGATATTACGCTTAAGTCCAGCTCCTGATGTTTGCGTACATACTTCTCCAGATCACCGCATAGCTCGGCTATTTCATCTACTTCCGCTGTGCGTGCACTACCAAACAATGTGTGCAATGCGCGAATTAATTCCTGGCTGACCTCCAATGGCTTGCCAGTTTTTTTCTGCGCATTGAGCAAGTCACGAATTTGTTTTAAATGTGACTCCGATTCACCTTTGAATATCTGGAATAACACCGGATCCATGTGTATATCCAGGCTCGAGTCACCGGCATAGCCTGCTGGCTCACCCGGTGCAGATGCCGGACTTTCATCAATCAGCCCAAGCTCGCCGGCATCAAGATCGGCTGCCGCCTCATCAAGGGCCTGCATTGCTTCATTCAAATCGATACTGGATTCATCATTATCACTATCAAGATTGATTTGCAGCTCCTGCAAATCATTTTCCAGTTCCATCGAAAAATTATTCGCATTGGCACCTGAATCATTAACTGCGTCGAAATTAATTAATTCGTCACCCAGCTGATCACTGGAACCCTCATCCGCGAGAAACAGGGAATCTTCGGTTTGCAGCGTGGCATCAATCGCAGACATGGCTTCATCAGAAAGCAAATCCAGATCAATTGGCGCCGCATCTGACTCAGAGACATCCAGATCGGGTTCAGGCTCTCCTGCATCTTCCAGTGCCTGAACATCAGACTTTTTTGTTGGCGGCCCCGCACTCTCGGCATCGTCTCTGGCTCGCCACTTACTGAGCAATTCGGCACGCTCAATCAGCTCATAAACCTTGGAGACGGGTTCACGATTGCCTTTTAGCTGCTCGATCAATTGCGGTAACACGCCCAGCGCTTCATCGAGCACGTCGAAAACTTCCTGATTAGCGGGTCGTGTTTTATCAATGACACGATTGAGCATATTTTCAAATGCCCAGGCAAATTCACCAATCAATTGCGCGCCTATCAGGCGACCACTGCCTTTCAGGGTATGAAATGAACGGCGAATGGTCGTCAGTGCTTCGACATTACCGGTATCACTTCGCCACATCGGATATTGCTCGTTGAGTGACGCAAGCTCTTCGAGTGCTTCCTCGATAAATATCTCAAGAATTTCTTCATCTGCATCATCACCAAGAATGGCATAGTCCTGACGCGCCCTGGTCACAACAGCAGGTTTTGGCGCATTGGTACTAACCGGTTTAGGCCTCGCAGCTTCCACTTTTGGTTCGGCAATAATTATTTCGATTGGCTGCTCTGCTTCATCCGCCACCTCGACAGATGCAGCTTTGGCACCTGG
>JACPVK010000386.1 GCA_016191795.1 Gammaproteobacteria bacterium | reverse complement strand
GCTGGATGAACACGGCAGATTAATAGCGATGGATCAGGATCCGCAAGCCGTGGCCGTGGCTGCCGAACGTTTTGCAGGGGATTCAAGGTTCGAGATTGTACAGGGCAATTTTGCGTCGCTGGCCGAAGTGTGTGCCGCACGCGATATAGCAGGGAAACTGGATGGTGTGTTGCTGGATCTGGGTGTGTCATCGCCACAACTGGATGATGCAACACGCGGCTTCAGCTTTATGAAACCGGGGCCTTTGGATATGAGAATGAATCCGACAACAGGTCTCTCTGCGGCGCAATGGCTGGCCGTAGCGGATGAAAAAGAAATCGCTGATGTGCTCTGGCAATTTGGCGAGGAGCGTTTTTCACGGCGAATTGCCCGCACTATCGTTTCCACCCGGCAGCAAACACCCGTAGGTGACACCCTGCAACTGGCCGAGTTGATCAGTTCAGCGGTCCCCAAAAAAGACAAATTTAAACACCCGGCAACACGCAGTTTTCAGGCGATTCGTATTTATGTGAATCAGGAGCTGGATGTGTTGCCGCGTGCATTGGCAGCCGGCGCAGACATGCTGGCCGTGAAAGGTCGTCTGGCCGTGATCAGTTTTCATTCGCTGGAAGATCGTATTGTTAAGCGTTTTATGCGCGATATAGCCCGTGGTCCGCAATTACCCAAACATTTACCGGTGATGCCGACGAATGTTGCACCGGCGTTTAGCCTGGTTGGTAAAGCCATCATGCCAGGTGACGAAGAGCTTGCACGCAATCCGCGTGCCCGCAGTTCGGTATTGCGTCTGCTGGAGCGCAGTTCCCCGGGAGCTGCAATATGAAACTTGAATTTACGTTAATTGGTTTGCTGCTGTCGCTGGTGATGTTGTCAGCGTTTGCTGTGATTTACACCAAGCATGAAAGCCGCAAAACGTTTGTCGAAATTCAGTCGCTACGTAAACAGATTGATGAGCTCAATGTGGAGTGGGGCAGGTTACAACTGGAGCAGGGCACGTGGTCAGCGCATGGACGTGTTGAAGCCATGGCACATGCACAACTGAAAATGCAGTTACCGGATATCAACGAGATCGTATACATACAGCCATGATAAAAACCAGAACTACTCCCCGCTACCTGTTGCGCCGATTTATGGTGCTGGCGGTGTTCGTGCTGGCGTTGGCTGGCTTGTTGTGGCGTGCCCTGGATATGCAGGTGTTAAACCAGAGTTTTTTCCAGCGTCAGGGCGATGCCCGTCACTTGCGCACCGTGACCATTCCGGCGCATCGTGGCGATATTTATGATCGTAACGGCGAGCCGCTGGCCATCAGTACACCGGTGGATACAGTGTGGGCAAACCCGGGCGATGTACTGGAATCAGGTGTGAGTTTAAAACCGCTGGCTGCCTTACTGCGTGTCGATGCGGCCAGTTTGAAAAAACGTTTGCAACGCAATCAGCAACGCACGTTTTTATATTTGCAACGTCATGTCGAACCTGAACTGGCGGAAAAATTTCGTGCCCTGACCATACCCGGCATCTATTTGCAGCGCGAATATCGTCGTTATTACCCGGCGGGTGAAGTCACGGCGCATGTGCTGGGTTTTACCAATGTCGACGACATTGGACAGGAAGGTATGGAGCTGGCGCTGGATGATGCCATCACCGGCCGGGAAGGATCCAAACGTATTATTCGCGACAGTCTGGGACGCGCCGTCGATGATGTGGAGCGTATCCGCGCTGCCGAGCCGGGTAAAAATATCTATCTGAGTATTGATCGCCGATTGCAGTATCTGGCGTATCGCTCACTCAAGTCCGCGGTGATGTCCAACAACGCCATTGCCGGTACGGCCGTCGTACTGGATGCGCACACCGGAGAAATTCTGGCGATGGTTAATCAACCGTCATTCAATACCAATGATCGAAGCCAGTTGCGTCCCGGTGTGACTCGCAATCGCGCTATTACCGATGTCTTTGAGCCCGGTTCCACCTTAAAGCCGTTCACCATGGCGGCGGCGCTGGAATCCGGCAAGTGGCATGCCGGAGATCGCGTCGATACGGCACCTGGCCAGTACGCCATACAGGGAAAAATAATTCGCGATGCACACAATTACGGCAGCCTGGATATGGCCAACATCATTATCAAATCCAGCAATGTCGGCATCAGCAAGGTGGCGATGTCACTCGATGCGCAACAACAAATTGATATGTACGCTCGCGTGGGGTTTGGTGTTGATAGCGCCAGCGGTTTTCCCGGCGAACGCAGCGGTGCTCTGAAAACCGGCAAGGTGCGTGATTTTGAACGCGCCACCATGGCATTTGGTTACAGTATTTCAGTGACAGCTCTGCAACTGGCGCGTGCCTATAGTGCCTTTGCAACCGATGGTGAAATTTATCCGGTAACGTTGTTAAAGCGCGAAACAGCGGTAACCGGCGAGCGCGTGATGAGCGCCAAAACCGCACGTCAGGTGCGGAGCATGATGGAAAAAGTAGTCAGTCTCGAAGGCACAGCCCGTGACGCGCATGTGCCCAGTTATCGTGTCGCGGGCAAAACCGGCACCGTGCATAAATTTATTGCCGGTGGTTATGCAGAAGATCGTTACTTATCCGTTTTTGCCGGCGTGGCGCCGGCCAGTGATCCGCGTCTGGTAATGGTGGTGATGGTGGATGAGCCGCGCGGCAAAAAATATTTTGGTGGTCAGGTGGCAGGGCCGGTTTTTGGTGCGGTGATGGGTGACGCCATGCGTCTGCTCGACATTACGCCCGACGATATCAAGCTGGTTGCCCAGAACGCACCGGGGGGCAAGGCATGATGGCCGCGAAAAAAACCCAGCCAGCCCAGATCACGCTCAAGCAATTGCTCACCGGTTTTGTCACGCACAATTATTTGCCGGATGTACCTGTGACCGGCTTAACCCTGGATAGCCGACAGGTGCAACCGGGTAATATTTTTGTGGCCCTCGAAGGCGCCAAAGAGCATGGCCTGGCATATGCACACGCCGCCGTTAACAAGGGTGCGGTGGCCGTATTGTGTGATCGCCAGTTTGATCAGTATTGCCAGCAAATGTTGTCGGCGCTGATGACGCGTGTGGTGTGTGTGCCGGTAGCGAATTTGCGGGACAAACTCGGTGCTATTGCCAGCGGCTTTTATAATGCACCGTCGAACGATTTATTCATGGTGGGCATTACCGGCACCGACGGCAAAACCTCGGTGAGTCATTTTGTTGCCCAGGCCCTGCAGGAAGCCAAATTGCCCAGTGCCGTGATCGGCACCATTGGTAATGGTCTTTTGAATCAGTTACAAACCGCCACCCACACCACACCCAATGTGATTGAAGTACATGGATTGCTGGCGCAATTGCGTGATGCAGGCGCCACTCAGGTGACGATGGAAGTGTCATCACATGGCTTGCATCAAAAGCGAGTGGACGGTGTTGATTTTGATTTGGCGGTACTCACCAATCTGGGGCGCGATCATCTGGATTATCACGGTGATGTCGAAGCTTACCGCGAAGCCAAACGTTTATTATTTTTACGACCGGAATTGCGTGCTGCGGTACTCAATCTTGATGATGTGTTCGGTCGCCAGCTGGCGACCGAGTTGCATGACCGGGTGGATATCTGGGGTTACAGCCTGCAACAGCCAGTTAATCTGGATGATGTGAAAATGTTGCACGGCTCGAAAGTGCGCGCGCATGCCGGCGGTCTCGATATGCACATACAATGCGCCCAGGGCGTAGCCGATGTGCAGCTAAATGTATTAGGTACGTTTAACGCGTCCAATGTGCTGGCGACGCTGGCGGTGTTGTTGATTCGTGGTGTGCATTTTGATGAAGCGGTGCGTCGCCTGCAGGCGCTCAAAACTGTTCCGGGTCGCATGGAAACCTGCCGCGTTAAAAATAAACCGCTGGCTGTTATTGATTACGCGCACACAGCGCAGGCGTTAACCTCGGCGCTAAGCAGTTTGCGTGCGCATTGTGCCGGAAAATTAATTTGCGTTTTCGGTTGCGGTGGTGATCGCGATCGCGGCAAACGTCCGCTGATGGCGGCGGCGGCCGAACAGCTGGCGGATGTAATCATTGTGACCGATGACAACCCGCGCACGGAAAACCCGCAAACCATCAGCGACGAAATTTTTAGCGGATTTAATAATTCGTCTGTGGTCACTTTGATACACGATCGTGAACAGGCGATTCGTCATGCTCTAACGCAGGCCGGCACGGATGACATCGTGTTAATTGCCGGCAAAGGTCACGAGGATTATCAAATCATCGGTACCGAAAAGCGCCCGTTCTCCGACATGCAGGTAGTTAAAAATTGTTTCGGAGGTGCCGCGTGATGACATTGTCCGCCGCTGCCAAAATGATTAACGCACAGGTTCACGGACCTGACATCACCTTCACCAGCGTATCCAACGACACCCGCAGTTTAACCAGTGGCGCCCTGTACGTAGCCATAAAAGGTGAGCGTTTTGATGGTCACCAGTTTCTCGATCAGGCGCAAAACGCCGGCGCTGTCGCAGCCATGGTTGATCAGGTTTGTGCACACCCGTTACCGCAACTGGTCGTAGGTGATACGCGCAACGGTTTAGGCAAACTGGCGGCGGCCTGGCGGCAGCAGTTCAAGGGAAAAATTATCGGCGTTACCGGCAGCAACGGCAAAACCACGGTGAAAGAAATGATCGCCGCCATTCTGGCGCAGCGTGGTGAAGTGCTGGCAACCCGGGGTAATTACAACAACGATATCGGTTTGCCATTGACGCTGTTGCGTCTGAAAAATGAAAAATTTGCCGTGATTGAAATGGGTGCCAATCATGCCGGCGAAATTGCTGCGCTTACCGCGATTACGCGTCCGGATGTGGCGGTGATTACCAATGCCGGTCAGGCACATCTTGAGGGCTTTGGTTCGCTCGAAGGGGTGGCGCGCGCCAAGGGTGAAATTTATGGCGGTCTGCCAAACGGCGGAGTCGCCATTGTTAATGCCGACGATGTGTTTGCATCGTACTGGTTATCCATCAACAGCAAACGTCGCTGCCTGACTTTCGGTGTCACCAGTCGCGCCGATGTGCAGGGTCAATGGCAAGCCAGCCAAACTGGTGGAGAGTTACGAGTTACCACGCAGGATGGCGACACGGTTATTCACTTGCCAATACCGGGTTATCACAACGCCATGAATGCGTTGGCAGCCATCACCGCCACCGCTGCACTGGGTGTCACACTGGATGAAGCGCGCGATGCACTTGAAAATTTTGCACCGGTAAAAGGCCGTTTGAATTTTCATCGCACACCGCAGGGCGCGCGCTTGATCGATGACACGTACAACGCCAATCCGTCATCACTCAAGGCCGGTTTGCAGGTGTTGTGTGATTTGCCCGGCGAGCACTGGCTGGTACTGGGTGATATGGGCGAGCTGGGTGACAACAGTCGGGCTTTGCATAAAACCGCAGGCGAGCTGGCCAGACAAACCGGGGTTCATCGTTTGCTGGCGGTGGGTGACAACAGCCATGCTGCCGTTGAAGCATTTGGTGCAGGCGCCAGTCATTACCCGAGTCATGAAGCACTGGTTGCCATGCTGACATCTGAATTGAATAAAGACGTGAATGTGCTGGTAAAAGGTTCGCGTTTTATGCGCATGGAGCGTGTGGTGAATGCCGTAGTCGGGGGCTTAAATGTTGTTTAGTGCCGACTTGTTCCCCTATCCCCAGCCCTTTCCCATAACGGGAGAGGGAAGTTCCGTGTCGCCGGGCGACTGTTTATGAGGAAGCTTTCATGTTGCTGATGCTGGCTGATTTTTTACAAACGAATGTGCATCGCGGGTTCAGCGTGTTTCATTACCTGACTTTGCGCGCCATTCTCGGCACCCTCACGGCGTTGATGATTTCACTGTGGGTAGGGCCGGCGCTGATACGTCATCTCACCATTATGAAAATTGGTCAGAACGTGCGCAACGATGGCCCACAAAGTCATTTGTCCAAGGCCGGTACGCCGACTATGGGTGGGTCGCTGATTTTGCTGGCAGTGGGTATCAGCACCCTGTTGTGGAGTGATTTAAGCAGCCGTCACATGTGGGTGGCCTTGCTGGTGACGCTGAGTTTTGGCTGGATCGGTTTTGTGGATGACTGGCGCAAGATCAAACAAAAACAAAGCAAGGGTTTGTCGGCGAAAGAAAAATATTTCTGGCAAACATTATTTGGTTTTGCCGCGGCCATTTATTTGTACCTGTCGGCATCGCTGCCGGTTGAAACCACGCTGATTGTGCCGTTCCTGAAAAATGTCGTGATACCTCTTGGCATAGGTTATGTGCTGTTTACCTATCTGGTCATTGTCGGCACCTCCAATGCGGTGAATTTAACCGATGGACTGGATGGGCTGGCGATTATGCCGACGGTGATGGTGGCGGGTGGGCTGGCGGTGTTTGCCTATGTTGGCGGTCATGTGCATTTCGCGAATTACCTCGGCATTCCTTATGTGCCGGGCGTCGGAGAGCTGGTGGTGTTTCTTGGCGCGATCATCGGCGCCGGACTTGGTTTTCTCTGGTTTAACACGTATCCGGCGCAGGTTTTTATGGGCGACGTCGGCGCGCTGGCTTTGGGTGCGGCACTGGGTGTGGCGGCGGTGATGGTACGCCAGGAATTAATACTGCTGGTGATGGGCGGCATATTTGTCATGGAAACGGTATCGGTGATGTTGCAGGTGGCGTCATTCAAGTTGACCGGCCGCCGCATCTTTCGCATGGCACCGATACACCATCATTTTGAATTGAAGGGCTGGCCGGAACCGCGGGTGATAGTGCGATTCTGGATCATCACTGTGGTACTGGTGCTGATCGGCCTGGCTTCGTTGAAGGTCAGGTAGCGGCGGATGATTTATGAATATTTTCGGAACAGTAGCAAGTTGCAAGGTCCAGGTAGCAAGGAAACGCATTGCCTTGCTACTTGCTACTTGCCACTTGCTACTGGGCAAAACGCTATGGTGACTATCGATAACAAGCAGCGTCCCTACACCCTGGTGGTTGGTCTTGGCATCACCGGTGTATCCGTGGTGCGCCATCTGGTGCGCCAGGGCTTTGATGCGGCCAGTGAAATCGTGGTTGTGGATAGTCGTGCCCAGCCACCGGCACTGGCCGAATTCAAACAGCAGTTTCCGGATACCCCGGTTCACACAGGCGCGTTTGACGAGGCACTGTTTTTGAGTGCATCGCGTGTGGTGGTTAGCCCCGGTGTGGCCATGACCGAAGCGGTGATTCAATCGGCGCTGGCGCAGGGTGTGGAAGCTCTGGGCGATATCGAACTGTTTGCTCGAGAAGTGGGAGCACCGGTGGTAGCGATTACCGGCTCCAATGGCAAAAGCACTGTTACCACGCTGGTTGGCGAGATGGCAAAACGGGCCGGATTAAATGTCGCCGTGGGTGGCAATCTGGGCACGCCTGCGCTGGATTTGTTAACACAGCAGGCAGATTTGTATGTGCTGGAATTATCCAGTTTTCAGCTTGAAACCGTGTACAACCTGCAACCGGTGGCGGCTGTGGTGCTGAATGTGTCGTCGGATCATATGGATCGATATGACGGCATCGAACATTACAGCGAAGTGAAACGTCATGTTTACAACCAGTGCAAGGTGGCGGTGATTAATCGTGACGATGCACGCGTGTGCAACATGGCTGCCGGGCAGCGACTGGTCAGCGGATTTACCCTGCATGAACCGGACGCGCATGATTTTGGTTTGCGGGAAATCGTCAATGAAACCGGCGAAGCCGAATCCTGGTTATGCAAAGGCCAGCACCCGTTAATTCGCGAGAGCGAACTGAAAATCGGCGGCCGCCATAACACGGCCAATGCCCTGGCAGCACTGGCGCTGGGTGAAGCGGCCAGTTTGCCGCTGAGTGACATGCTCGAAGCCCTGCGCGAATTCAAAGGTTTACCACATCGCACCCAGTGGGTGGCCGAAAAGCACGGCGTGGTCTGGTACAACGATTCCAAGGGCACCAATGTGGGCGCTACCGAAGCCGCTATTGCCGGCCTGATACCGCCAGGTGTCAAAACCGGTGGCAAGCTGATTCTGATACTGGGCGGGCAGGGCAAGGAGCAGGATTTTTCGCCCCTGAAAGCGGCCGTTAAAGACAAGGTGCGGATGGTGGTGCTGATGGGTCAGGACGCCGACAAAATTGAACAGGCGCTGGATGCCGTGGTGCCGGTTATACATGCCCGCAATATGCAGGATGCGGTGCAGCAATGCGCCGCCCATGCGCTGGCCGGTGATGCCGTGCTGTTGTCGCCGGCCTGTGCCAGCTTTGATATGTTCCGCGGTTACACCCATCGCGGTGAAGTCTTTTCCCAGCTGGTGGAGGCCTTGCCATGAAGCTCGCCCTGCCGCTGACCAAAAGCACCAGCCGCCGCGGCGCCAAAAAAGCCATTTTCGCTGAAGGCCTGGACGGCGTGTTGCTGGTGATCACCGGGGTGCTGCTGTGCCTGGGGCTGGTAATGGTGGCATCGGCTTCCATTACCGTGGCTGACAGGCAGTTCGGCCAGCCCTTCTTTTACCTGTATCGCCAGTTGATCGCAGCCGGGCTGGGAATTATGGCGCTGATGTTCATGCTCAAGGTGCGGCTGGTGAACTGGGAACGTGCCGGTATGTGGTTGCTGGGGTTTTCCCTGTTATTGCTGCTGCTGGTGTTGATTCCGGGCATTGGCAAAATGGTTAATGGCTCACGGCGCTGGATTCCTCTGGGCATATTGAATGTACAGGTCTCGGAACTGGTGAAGCTGTGGCTGCTGATTTATGTAGCCGGTTATCTGGTGCGCAAGGGTGAAGAAGTGCGATCCAGCCTGTGGGGCTTTTTGAAGCCGATGATTCTGGTGGCTATCACAGCGGTATTGCTGCTGCTGGAACCGGACTTCGGTGCCTCGGTGGTGATTATGGCGACGGTGCTGGCAATGATGTTTCTCGGTGGTGTGCACTTTATGCAGTTTGTGGCATTTATCAGCCTGTTTGGTGCGGCAGTGACCAGCCTGATTATTTCCTCGCCCTATCGTATGGAGCGTCTGACAGCGTATCTCAATCCCTGGGCCGATCCTTTTGATACCGGCTTCCAGCTGACGCAGTCCCTGATTGCCATTGGCTCTGGCAGCCTGACGGGCGTCGGCCTGGGTAACAGCGTACAAAAACTGTTTTACCTGCCGGAAGCGCACACCGATTTTGTGTTTGCGGTGATGGCCGAGGAATTTGGCCTGATGGGTGTGTTGCTGGTGATTGGCCTGTTTGCCGCCCTGGTTACCCGGGCTTTCATGATTGCCCGACGTGCCGAAGTGCATGGCAATCTGTTTGCGGCTTATCTGGCCTATGGCATAGGTGTGTGGCTGGGCATACAGGGCTTTATCAATATTGGCGTCAACATGGGCCTGCTGCCAACCAAAGGTTTGACACTACCGCTGATGAGTTATGGCGGCAGCAGTTTGATTGTGGTGCTGGCGGCTATCGGTTTGTTGTTGCGCATTCACTATGAGTGCAGTGGCACTCAGGCCATGCCCAGGCCGGCTTCGGGTGAAGCCCGCAAGCCGCGTGATAATGCGGCGAAAGATGTACGCAGTCTGATCGAGGAGGCCGCATGACGACACAG
>JACPVK010000385.1 GCA_016191795.1 Gammaproteobacteria bacterium | reverse complement strand
TGTAGGGTGGATAAGCGTAGCGCATCCACCAAAGTGTGAGGAGAAGATCATGAGTGATATGAACGTACAATCATTACTGGCACAAATGCGCGTCATGGAAGCGCAGTCTAAAATGGGCATAAAGCCCGTATCATCGCCCGAACTGGTTGGCCAGCCGCAGCAGGTTGATTTTAGCAATATGCTAAAAAATACTATCGAAGCGGTCAACGCAACGTCACTGGAATCGGCGCGAGTAGCCGATGCTTTTGAACGCGGTGACAGTAACATTAGCCTGGCGCAGATGATGCTCACCATGGAAAAGGCAAATGTTTCATTTCAGGCCATGACGCAGGTGCGTAACCGATTGCTGACGGCTTATCAGGAAATTATGAATATGCCTGTATAAGCTGTATGTCGCGTAGCGACTCAGACCTGCCCTCGCCCCTTGGGGGAGAGGGAAGTAGCAAGTAGCAAAGAAAATAATATGACGCAGAGAAACAGAGACGCAGAGTTTATGAAAAATCAATTGATTGAGAAATGTCTCTGTGTCGAGAAAACAAGAGGTACCCAACATGGCTGAAATACAAACTGTGAATCCAATACTGCAAAACTGGCCGAGAATTCTCGGCATGATGATTGGCCTGGCCGCCAGTGTGGCATTGGGTGTCGGTGTTTTTTTCTGGGCATCAAAACCCAACTACACCGCTTTGTATTCCGGTATGGATGCACGCGATGCCAGTGAAGTGGTCACCGCATTACAACAGGCCGCGATACCTTATGAGATGGATTCCGCCACCGGTATTGTTAAAGTTGAACCGGGTCGGGTACATGAGGCGCGTTTAAAACTTGCCGAGCAGGGGTTGCCACATGGCACCGGTATCGGCATGGAAATGTTGCAGCAGGAACAAAGTTTTGGCACCAGTCAGTTTA
Organism: Gammaproteobacteria bacterium; assembly: GCA_016191795.1. Lineage (GTDB taxonomy): Bacteria > Pseudomonadota > Gammaproteobacteria > SZUA-229 > SZUA-229 > JACPVK01. The sequence goes on along the minus strand of JACPVK010000385.1, from coordinate 5,827 downwards.
TTGAAAGTGCGCGTTATCACAATGCCATGGAAATTGAACTGGGCCGCACCATTGGCACCATGCGGAATGTGAAATCTGCACGTGTGCATCTGGCTATTCCCAAACGTTCTGTCTTTGTGCGCAATCAGGATAAAGCCACGGCTTCCGTGGCCTTAACTCTTTACGGTGGTCGTGATATCGAACAGGGTCAGGTGAATGCGATTATTCATCTGGTGGCTTCCAGTATTCCCAATTTAAATGCAGAACAGGTTACCGTGGTGGATCAGAATGGTCGTTTGTTATCTGATGGCAACGACGGCAATAAAGTCGCCATGACCGCCAAACAATATGAATATACACGTCAGCTGGAAAAGGATTACATGACACGTATCGAACACTTGCTGGAACCCATGATGGGTGTCGGCAAGGTGCGCGCAACGGTTAATGCCGATATGGATTTTTCAGAGTCTGAAAGCACGGAAGAGCTGTTTAATCCGGCGCGCCCACAAAATCAGGTGGTGTTGCGCAGTGAACAAAACAGCGAAAAATCCAGCACCGAAGGTGAAGCTGCCGGGGTGCCGGGTGCGCTCACCAATCAACCACCGGCTGGCGGCCAGTTACAGCCGGGTGCCGGTGAGGTCACCGGGCAGGCCGGGCTGGCGGGTGCCGCGGTGAACAACAGTAAAAATACCGTGCGTAATTACGAAGTCGATCGCACCATTCGTCACCAGCGCCAGGATATTGGCAAGGTGAAGCGACTGGCCGTTGCGGTACTGGTGGATGACCACGTTGCGGTGGATAAAGATGGCAAGGAAACCCGTACCCCGTTAACCGCCGATGAGATTGCGCGCATGAATACCCTGGTGCAGCAAGCCATTGGTTTTAATGAACAACGTGGCGACAAGGTGGATGTCATCAATGCTTCGTTCACAGTGCCTGGTGTCGAAGAAGCACTACCCGAGCCGTCTTTACTCGATCAGCCGTGGGTGCATAATCTGGGCAAGCAAATACTGGCTGGCGTTATAATTTTAATATTGATATTCACTATCGTCTTGCCGACATACAGGAATATCAGCAGCTATACCATACCAGTAGCGGCATTGCCTGCGGGTACACAAGGTGAAGCGGGTGGCGGCGCGGGTGGCGGTGGGCAAGCACGACTGGAACGTGGCGAGGCGCCTTTAGCCCTGCCATCCAATCATGACCAGAAAGTGGAGTTTGCAAAATCCATGGTCGATCAGGATGCGCGGCGCGTGGCCAATGTCGTAAAAGAATGGGTTGGGGGAGAAGCCTAGGTGGATAATTCAGATAATCCGACGACGACTTTTTTGAAATAATGTACAGGTTAATGAACCATGGCGGACGATAAACAACTCACCACATTAAATGGCGTACAGCGAGCAGCTGTGCTGTTAATGGCTATTGGTTCGGATAAAGCGGCCGAAGTGCTCAAGCACATGAGTCCAAAAGAAGTGCAATCCATTGGTGCCGCCATGGCCAACATGCAAAACATTCATCGTGATGCCATGGTGCGTGTGATGGACGAGTTCATCGAAAAAGTTGGCAACCAGACCGCCATGGGCGTAGGCAGTGACGAATACATACGGCAGATGATGATCAATGCACTGGGCGAAGATAAGGCCAAAGGCATGATCGATCGAATTCTGGTGGGTAAAAACGCCAAAGGACTGGAAACCTTAAAATGGATGGATCCGCGTTCTATTGCAGAAATTATTCGTCTGGAACATCCACAAATTATCGCGATTGTTTTGTCCTATCTCGAACCGGACCAGGCGGCCAATGTGGTCAGCCTGTTACCGGAGCGTGCGCGACCCGATATTATGATGCGTGTGGCTGCGCTCGAAGGAATACCGCCAGCGGCGTTGAATGAACTCAACACCATCATGGAAAAACAATTTTCCGGTAGCTCCAATAATGTCGCGCAATCCACCATGGGTGGATATAAAACCGCTGCCAATATAATTAACTTCATGGATTCATCACTGGGTACTTCCATCATGAATGCCATCCAGGAACACGACAATGAAATGTCAGATGGAATTCAGGAGCTGATGTTTGTATTCGATAACCTGATAGATGTGGATGACCGTGGTATTCAGGCCTTGTTACGTGAAGTGTCGTCCGATAACTTAACCCTGGCATTGAAAGCGGCCGATGAAAAGATCAAAGAGAAAATTCTCAAGAACATGTCGAAACGTGCGGCAGAAATGTTGAAAGAAGATATGGAAGCACGTGGGCCGGTTAAATTATCAGATGTTGAAGCCGCGCAAAAAGAAATTCTCACTGTGGCACGCCGCCTGGCGGATGCCGGTGAAATTGTGCTGGGTGGCGGCGGCGAAGAGTTTGTTTAATCGTGTAGGCTGGGCATGCTTTTTTGCCCACCGTGTACTTAACCTGTGTAATTAATCTATGTCCAAACCATTCTCTGCCAACGAAAAAGATATCAAACATTGGATGTTGCCGGAAATCAGCGGCAACATCGTTGGCCAGACGCACGAAAACAAAAAGCCTCAAACCGTAGAAGAAATTCAGGCGCTGCGTCAGCAAGGCTATGATGATGGTCATCAGGAAGGTTTGCAAAAAGGCCTGGCTGAAATGCAGGCCAAGGCCAAACAGCTGGTTACCCTGTTTAATACCATGGCCAAACCCTTGCAGGAGTTTGATGACAAGCTGGAAAAAGAAATAGCTCAGCTGGCACTCACAATAGGTCGCATGCTGCTAAAAAAAGAATGCAGTGTCGACGCCGAACATATAAATGCCCTGATTCACGAAACACTGGAATTCATGCCGGCTAATGCGCGCAATGTGCGTATCAAACTCAATCCCAACGACATCCTGCTGTTAACCCAGGCCGGTATTGAATTAAAAACACCGGACTGGACTTGTTTGCCGGATAAGGCGATAACACAGGGTGGTTGTGTTGTGGAGTCCGATACCTCTCACATCGATGCTACAGTGGAAAATCGATTACAACAAATTTTTGATCAAATTAGCGAGCATCGTCCGCTACCGGGCAATGGCGACAAATAATGCAGACTCAACGACACCAGAACTGGATGCAGCTACTGCAAAACAAACAAAAGGTTTTGCAACAACCGGAACCGATTGTGGCCGGTCGTCTGGTGCGCATGGTGGGTTTAACACTCGAAGCCATTGGTTGTGAGGCCGCCGTTGGCACCAGCTGCCATATTATTGCGCCGGGCAATCATTGTATTGAAGCCGAAGTGGTTGGCTTTGCGGGTGATAAAACTTATCTCATGGCTATGGGTGACAGTCGTGGTCTGGTGCCCAATGCCAAGGTGATTCCGGTTGGGCATTCCAGCGAAATAAAAATTTCCAGCGCGTTTCTGGGTCGCGTCATAGATGGCCGTGGCCGACCACTGGATGGCAAGGGTCCGATCGCGGGTGACATGGCCATGCCTTTGGCGGGTACGGTTATTAATCCCCTGTCACGTCAACCGATTAATCAGCCGCTGGATGTTGGTGTGCGCGCCATTAACGCCATGCTCACTGTTGGTCGCGGGCAACGTATGGGTTTATTTGCCGGCACCGGTGTTGGTAAAAGTATTTTGCTGGGCATGATGACGCGTTACACCAATGCCGATGTCATTGTGGTGGGTTTGATTGGTGAACGTGGCCGCGAAGTAAAAGAATTTGTCCAGGATATTTTAGGCCCGGAAGGTTTGCGCCGCGCAGTTGTCGTTGCAGCACCTGCTGATGCATCACCGCTGGTGCGCATGCACGGTGCCTGGCTGGCCACCAGTGTGGCGGAATATTTTCGTGATCAGGGAAAAAATGTTTTATTACTCATGGATTCATTAACGCGTTTTGCGCAGGCGCAACGTGAAATTGGTTTATCTATATCCGAACCACCAGCCACCAAAGGTTATCCACCTTCGGTGTTTGCGCGCATACCGCAGTTAGTTGAACGCGCCGGTAACGGTGCGCTTGGACAAGGTTCCATTACCGCGTTTTATACAGTGCTTACAGAAGGCGATGATCCCAATGATCCCATTGCCGATGCTGCACGCGGTATTCTCGATGGTCACATTGTGTTATCCCGCCAGCTGGCTGACATGGGGCAGTATCCGGCGATTGATCTGGAGTCATCGGTTAGTCGTGTTATGCCTAACATTATTCCGGCTGATCAATACAAATCGACGCAGCGTATTAAACAGCTGTATTCGCTGTACGAACAAAATCGTGATTTGATCAATATTGGCGCTTATCAGAAAGGAAGCAGTATCGCTATCGATGAAGCCATTGCCATGCAGCCAAAAATTGTACAGTTCCTGAAACAGGGCATGAAAGAATCCGTGAACCTGAAGAGCTCGCAACAACAATTGCAGCAGCTTGCCAAATGATTCGAGGGGACTGACCCGAATGGCACTTACTTAAGACTGTAGGAGCGGGCCATGCCCGCGACAAAATTATAAAAGAATGAGTCCGCAAATAAACGCAAATGAACGCAAATAAGGCAAATAAGGCAAATAAGGCAAATAAGGCAAATGCTTTTGTTTTCATTGGCGTTTACTTGCGGACTTCAGCTTTTGATCAAGTAGTCGCGGGCATGACATTAAGTTTTGTAGGGTGGGCATTGCCCACCACTTGAGGTGTCGAAACCTCTGCTGGTGGGCAATGCCCACCCTACGTTCGTTTTGGTCTTAAGTAAGTGCCAAGATATTTTGTAGGTCGGTCTTCAGACCGACGCATTTCACGCAGTAGTAATCTAAAATATCTGTGTGTGAGAAGTCAAAGCAACAATATTTGTCTTGTAACAAATAACCCAGGTAGCCATGCGCGCCAAACGTATCCAGCCCATTGCCAAACACGCTGACAAAAAACAGGAAGAAGCGGCGCGCGCCTATGCCCAGTCACAACAGGAGCTGGCTCAGGCCGAAAAGCAGCTGGAACAGCTCCTCGGCTACCGTGATGAATATGGCCGCCAGCTGGTGTCGCAATCCATGAATATAGAATGGTTGCGTGATTACCAGTTATTCATAGTGAAAATCAACAATGCCATGGAGCAGGCAAAAACAGATATCAAAAACAAACAACGCAACGTCGAACAAAAAAAACTGGCCTGGCTAAAATGCAGAACCCGCAGCAAAGCGCTTAATTTCGTGGTTGAAAAATACCAGCACGAAGAATTTGTATTACAGGAAAAGCGCGAACAAAAAGAAACCGATGAACATGGGGCGCGGGTGCAGGGGAATAAGGATAATAAATAAATCGAATAGGTAATAAATATGAAATTTAAAATAATAGCAATAATGGCAATCAGCCTGATATTGTAAGCCTGTGGCAACCCGGTGCCCATTGAGAAACGAGATTATGTTGGTGAGTGGAAAAACAAGGAAATGTATCTGTTAATCCTGCAAGACGGCACGGTGGCCTACAAAAGGCTAAAAAATGGCGGCACAACCTCTGTTAACGGTCCTTTAAAAGAATTCATTGGTAATAATTTTGTGGTAGGTATTTCTTTTCTTACAACCACATTTGAAGTTTCCGAGCCACCAGCCATGGTTGATGGTGTCTTGAAAATGACGGTTGATGGGATTCAGCTTACCAGGACTGCAGAATAAGTGTCGAAGTGGTTATTGTCTTGAATAAGCTTATTCAAGACGATTATAAATGTTAATAATAATGAAACATAAAAGGAATGTATGAATACTAGTCCCTATCAAACCCCCGCATCGAACCTGGTGCCTGAAAGTAAATTTAAACGATCTGTCTGGTGGAAAATATATTTTTTCTTTATCACCATTTTGACTGCACTGGGTATGTTTTCATTTATGATGAATCCAGATGCCGGGGCACCAGAATA
>JACPVK010000384.1 GCA_016191795.1 Gammaproteobacteria bacterium | reverse complement strand
CCTTCAACCCGGCCTGGGAGGCGGGATAATTGCTCACAATACATCCCAAAAAGATCTTCAAACCCGGGTAAATGATGATCCGTTTGTGGCACATAATGTAGTGAGTGCGGAAATTCTTGAAATCACGCCGGCAAAAGCCGATGCACGGCTGCAATTTCTGGTTGGTAAGTAACTTTGTTTCAGCGATGCAGTGCCGCGGGATGTGCTGACAATTGCATGGATGCAGGAGGAAGAAAAAAACAGGGCCAGAGTCAATGCCATTAAGTTAAGGCGCAGGGTGCGCCATGCGCACCATCTGTCATGCTGAGGCGGCGCCGCTTTGGTGCGCACGGCGCACCCTACGGCAGCACAAATTTTCTTAACTTAATGGCATTAGGGCCAGAGTAACATTTTTTAAAATAATTTTACTCTGAACATCCCCCCTGCCCGGCTTTGACACGGCTACAGAATCACCACTTCTGGTTGCGGCACCGGGCAAAATCCACCTCGACTGTTCCCACTTGATCGCTAACAAACATACTAAACTGTTCCAGAGAGAAATTATTACTCATATTAGAAACAATTGTTCTCTGGCACGAATGGCACATACTTAAGCACAGAAGCGATTGAATGTAGGAGCGGGCCACGCCCGCGACCAGTATAAAAGAAAAAAGCCTAACCACAGACGACTGCACGGATGCAGGAGGTAGAGCAACGCAGGAGCAGTTGCCGAGGACACAGAGGTCACTGAGAAAAACAATCGGATATTCCTCTGTGCTCTCTGTGTCCTCTGTGGTAAATGCTTTGTTGGTAACGTGCATGTTCCCGCCAGAAGCATGCGGGAATGACGGCTCCTACAGTCTTAAGTAAGTGCCATTCTTCTCTGGCACCGATCTTGTTATGCCCCCACCCCAAACAGCCGTTGCCACTGGCTCAGCCAGCTGTCGATCACGACTGAGTCGGCTTCGATCAACACGACCGCGAGGACCATGCTGCCCATAACCATCAGCAAAGACATAAACCAGAAGCTCGATCGCAGATTCCCCAAAAGAGTCTTAACTTATTCATCCAGCCAGGTCCAGTTTAAAATTTCCGGCATGTCTTCACCGTATTGTCGAATGTAAGCCTTGTGATTGAGCAACTTGTCACGCAAAAACTGTTTGGCATAGGCCGCACGTGATCCCAGGCTCAGCACCCGGTCAATAACATCGCCCACCAGATGAAAGCGATCGAGATCATTCAACACTGCCATATCAAAAGGCGTGGTGGTGGTGCCGTTTTCCTTGTAACCGCGCACATGTAAATGTTTGTGATTGTTGCGGCGATAACACAAACGATGAATCAACCACGGATAACCATGAAAGGCGAAAATGACCGGCTTGTTGACGGTAAATAACACATCGAAATCCTTGTCGGAAATACCATGCGGATGTTCGCTCTGTGGCTGTAGTGTCATCAGGTCAACAACATTAATAACGCGCACTTTAAGTTCTGGAAACTGCTGATGCAGTATTTTCACGGCGGCCAGGGTTTCCAGTGTTGGCACATCACCGCAACACGCCATGATCACATCCGGATCACCGCCCTCGTCGTTGCTGGCCCATTCCCAAATACCCAGGCCGGCTGAGCAGTGCCTGATCGCGGCATCCATGCTCAGCCATTGCAACTCCGGCTGCTTGCCGGCGACGATGACATTGATATTGTTGTGACTGCGTAAACAATGATCGGTCACTGCAAGTAGTGTGTTGGCATCGGGAGGAAAATACGTGCGAATAACTTCCGCTTTTTTGTTAATCACCAGATCAACAAATCCCGGATCCTGATGACTGAAGCCATTGTGATCCTGACGCCAGACATGCGATGACAACAAATAATTGAGCGAAGCAATCGGCCGCCGCCAGGCAATATCACGTGTCACATCCAGCCACTTGGCATGCTGGTTAAACATCGAGTCAACAATATGAATAAACGCTTCGTAGCACGAAAAAAATCCGTGTCGGCCGGTTAATAAATAACCTTCGAGCCAGCCCTGGCATTGATGCTCACTTAACATCTCCATCACCCGGCCATCGGGCGCAATGTGTTCATCACCGGGTAATATGTCTGCCGTCGAACAACGATTGGTGACTTCGAATAATGCAGCCCAACGATTTGACGAGGTTTCATCGGGACTGAAAATGCGGAAGTTGCGCGCCCCGGCATTGAGCTTCATCACATCACGCATGAATTCTCCCTGCACACGTGTTGCTTCAGCTTTTACTTCGCCGGGTTGTGTTACCTCAACTGCATAATCACGAAAATCCGGCATGCGTAAATCACACAATAATTTACCGCCATTGGCATGTGGATTGGCACCCATACGCCGTTCACCTGTTGGTGCAAGTTCGGCCAGTTCCAGTAACAGTCTACCGGTGTCATCAAATAATTCTTCAGGCCGATAACTCTTCATCCATTGTTCGAGAATAGCTAAATGTTTTGGCTCCTTAACAAAATTGATAACCGGCACCTGATGCGCGTGAAACGTATTTTCGATTTTTTTTCCATCGACAAACTCCGGTCCGGTCCAGCCTTTGGGCGAACGCAAAACAATCATCGGCCAGCGCGGACGTTCACTAAAACCATTAGCACGCGCATCACGCTGAATGCGCTGAATTTCACTGACCACAGTATCGAGTGTGGCCGCCATTAACTGATGCATCTTTTCCGGATCATCACCTTCAACAAAATAAGGCGTGTAGCCGTAACCACGAAACAGTGCTTCGAGTTCCTCGTGCGAAATACGCGCCAGCACCGTTGGGCCTGCAATTTTGTAACCGTTTAAATGCAGTATCGGTAACACCGCACCATCATGCACCGGGTTAAGAAATTTATTAGAGTGCCAACTGGTTGCCATGGGGCCTGTTTCCGCTTCGCCATCACCCACTACGCAAGCCACTAACAAATCCGGATTATCAAATGCCGCACCATAAGCATGAGACAACGCATAACCAAGCTCACCGCCTTCGTTAATCGAACCGGGTGTTTCAGGTGCAACATGACTGGGAATTCCACCGGGAAATGAAAACTGGGTGAACAGCTTTTTCATGCCCTGTTCATCCTGCGAAATATTGGGATAAATCTCGCTGTAAGTACCTTCCAGATAAGTATTCGCCACCAGTGCCGGGCCACCATGGCCGGGGCCGGTAACATTGAGAATGCTCAGATCGTAT
>JACPVK010000032.1 GCA_016191795.1 Gammaproteobacteria bacterium | reverse complement strand
TATGCCAAGTGTTGCCATCCTATTCCGGGTGATCATATAGTTGGATTGTTAAGCAAGGGCCGTGGTCTGGTAATACATCAGGAAGGTTGTAAAAATATTGAAGGTTACAGGTTGTCCGATAGAACAGTGGATGTGAAATGGTCGGATAGTCTGCAGGGCGAGTTCACCTGCCCGATTTATTTGAATGTACATAATGAGCGCGGCGTGCTGGCGCGACTGGCTACCACTATTTCCGATGAAGCCGCCAATATAGAGCACGTAGAAGTGCAGGATAAGGATGGCAAAACCACCACGATTGCTTTCATGATTAATGTGCAGGGGCGTGTTCACCTGGCACGCATCATGCGCCGCCTTCGTGGTATAAAAGCCGTCATGAAAATATGGCGAGTACAATAATTCGTTAATGACATTGGATTTTTTAAAAAGTAAATAATATGAAAAAACAAATTATCTCGACAGACAAGGCACCAAAAGCCATTGGCACTTATTCACAGGCCGTGAAGGTGGATAACACCGTGTATTTATCCGGCCAGATTCCACTGGTGCCGGAAACCATGGAGTTGTTAACCGGCAGTGTAGAAGAACAAATACATCGTGTGTTTAAAAATCTGGCAGCCGTGGCCGAGGCGGCCGGTGGTAGTCTGCAGGATATGGTGAAGCTGAATGTATTTTTGACTGACCTGGCTCATTTCCCGACAGTTAACCAGGTGATGGCCCGGTATTTCACCGAGCCCTATCCGGCGCGTGCTGCGATTGGTGTGGCTTCCTTGCCACGCGGATCAGCAGTGGAAATGGACGGCGTGATGGTGATTACAAAGCCTTAGTCCGCAAATGAACGCAAATGAACGCAAATATTTTTCTGGTTTTGAAGGGAGTTATCAGAATACTCTCATAAGTTTGCCCTGTATTTTTAAACAGACAGGCATCATGTGTATCTCTCAATTTTTCAGTGAAAGCAGCAGTCATGTTACTGCTCCTGATCAAAATTATAATTGCGCTCATTTGCGTGATGCACAAGGATGTGCGAATGCCTTGAGCGCAGGATGCGCATGAGCGGCGCATTTGCGGACTTGTCTTTTGTTGCATGACGGCAAGTCATGACTCACAACCCCTCCCCGTAACCCGTCTAAAAGGCGTCGGCACCAGCGTTGCCGAAAAGCTCAACAAACTGGGTATATTCAGTGTGCAGGATGTTTTGTTTCATTTGCCACATCGTTATGAAGATCGCACCCGCGTTGCCGCCATTGGTGAATTGCAAAACGGCGATGTGATTACCATCAACGGCCGTATTGATTATGTCGACATGGCATTTAGCCGTAATAAAACATCACGTCGTATGTTGTTATGCCATGTCAGTGACGGCACAGGTAGTTTGTTGTTGCGTTTTTTTCATTTCAATAAACAGCAGCAGGCTGCACTGCAACCCGGTAAATGTATTCGGTGTTTTGGTGAGACACGGTTAGGCGTTAATACGCTGGAGATGATTCATCCGGAATATCGTCTGACTGACGTGAAAAATAATAGTGATGTTGAGCAAACGCTGACACCGGTTTATCCCTCAGGCGATGGTTTGCAACAACCGATGTTGCGACGCTTGACACAACAGGCGCTGAACCTGCTTGATCAGGCTGATATTCTGCCGGATTATTTGCTGAATAATCCGCATGCATTTTCCCTGAAAGATGCGCTGCAAATTGTGCATCGCCCACCGGCTAATGCCGATGTTGAGTTGCTTATGTCAGGCATGCATCCGGCGCAACAACGTCTGGCGTTTGAAGAGTTGCTGGCGCAACACCTTGGTCTGCAATTAATGCGAAAACAAACACGCCAGCACGCATCATGGCCATTACAGAATGCAAATATTCTGTATCAGAAGTTCGAGCAATCATTAGCGTTTTCCCTGACGACTGCGCAACAGCGGGTAGTGGATGTATTGCTTGCGGATCTGGCGAGTCATCAGCCGATGATGCGATTGCTTCAGGGTGATGTGGGCTGTGGTAAAACAGTCGTGGCTGCACTCGCGTGTGTCGCAGCTATTGAATCAGGATTTCAGGCGGCGTTAATGGTGCCAACCGAAATTCTGGCAGAACAGCATTATCAAACATTTAAAAAATGGTTCACACCGCTGGATATAGAAGTAGCCTGGCTATCCGGAAAACTTAAAGGAAAAAAACGTGAGCTGATGCAATCACGTATTGCCAGCGGTGAAGCCTCAATTGCAGTTGGTACGCATGCCCTGTTTCAGGAAGATGTGACATTCAATCAACTGGCGTTAGTGGTGATTGATGAACAACATCGATTCGGTGTGCACCAGCGCCTGGCATTACGACAAAAAGGCGTGCGCGATGGCCGTGTGCCCCATCAATTAATTATGACGGCAACACCGATACCACGCAGCCTGGCCATGACAGCCTATGCAGATCTGGATTATTCCGTTATTGATGAGTTACCACCGGGGCGAACACCGATTACAACCGTTGTTATTTCGGAACAACGACGCGACGACGTCATGGAGCGCGTACGTAATGCCTGCGCTTCAGGACGTCAGGCTTATTGGGTGTGCACACTGATTGAAGAGTCGGATGTGTTGCAGTGTCGTGCGGCGGAAGATACGGCGGTTCTGCTAACAGAGGTTTTGCCGGGTGTGCGAGTCGGTCTGGTTCACGGCAGAATGAAAGCCGATGAGAAAGAAGCAACCATGAGCCGCTTCAAACAGGGAGATATAGATTTGCTGGTGGCCACCACCGTCATCGAAGTGGGAGTGGATGTGCCTAACGCCACCCTGATGATTATCGAAAATGCCGAACGCCTGGGACTGGCGCAATTACATCAGTTACGTGGTCGCGTTGGTCGAGGGGCGAATGCCAGTCACTGTGTGCTGATGTATCGCAGCCCGTTATCGCAACTGGCGCAATCACGACTGGCGGTGATGCGCGAGACCAATAGCGGTTTTGTGATTGCACAAAAAGATCTGGAGTTGCGTGGTCCCGGTGAAGTGCTGGGTACACGCCAGACCGGGTTAATGCAGTTACGCATAGCTGATTTGTTGCGAGACGAACACATGCTTGATGATGTTAAGACAACAGCAGCTGATTTATTACGTGACCACCCGCAGAATGTGCCTCCACTTATTCGGCGCTGGCTGGGACAAGGCTGGCGATATGCTGATGTGGGATAATAAATCAGCAAAAATCCTGCTAGTCTCTCTGCAGGCCTGATTTTCGAATTAGACATGCTCGATACCCTTCATCAAAACGATTCAGTTGATAACAGCAAATACCATGAGAAGATCTGGCGCGAGCAGATTAATCTGGTTGCCGAGAATGCTGTGGTCAGTAATGTCTTTAGCTGGTTGCTGGCGTTGGTTATTGCAGTCATGTTGTGGTCGCATCACAGCCATGATTTGATTATCGGCTGGTTAAGTATCATGAGCCTGATCGCCGGCTTGCGTATCGTCATTACCGTGGTCGAACACCGGTCGCGTGGCAATGATCAGTTACACAAGCCTGTTGCAATTTTGTTTCTCGGCGGTATTTTAATTACGGCTTTTGGCTGGGGTGTGGCGGCCTATACCCTGTTTCCTTCACAGCCTGCGGAATTACAGTTACTGATGGGGCTGGTGCTGGCCGGTATTGTGGCGGGTGGCATGCCTGTTATGGCGCCCGTTATCCGGCTCTATGTTGCCTACGCAGGCCTGGTTTTGGCGCCGCTGGCAATTAAATTGATTTTGCTGGGTTCGCAATATTATGTCGTGGCTGCGATGTCATTGCTGTTCTGGTTATCCATGGCCATGACCGGTTATCGAGTTAACAAAGCTATTTTGTCAAATCTGGAATTGCGATTTAACAATGAATCCCTGATCAAGTTTCTTAGTCATGCCCGTAATGAAAGCGAAGACATTAACGAAGAACTGGCCAAGGAAATTGATCAACGCAAACGTATCGAAAAAGAACTCAACAAGTCCAAGGAACTGGCGGAATCTGCAAGTAAAGCCAAGAGTGAATTCCTGGCTAACATGAGCCATGAAATTCGCACACCTATGAACGGTATTTTAGGGACACTGCAATTATTGCGCGAAACACCTATGGCTGAATCGCAACGCGAATATGTTTCCATTGCTTATAACTCCGGCGAAGCACTGTTGTCATTGCTCAATGACATTCTTGATTTTTCAAAAATTGAAGCCGGAAAAATGACACTGGAGTCTATTCCATTTGAACTGGCACAGCTCATAAAAGAATTACGCATCTTGTTAAAAAACAAGGCAGATGAACGTGGCGTGACACTGGTAGGAGAAATTGATCAGCGTGTTCCAAAAGTAATTAAAGGTGATCCGGTCCGTATACGGCAAATTCTTGCCAATCTCATGACCAATGCCATTAAATTTACCGATAAAGGTGAAGTCAAAATCAGGGTTGATGTGCTGGCGCTGGAAGAAAAATCGGTTCGATTACGAATGGAGGTCATTGATACCGGCATTGGCATTTCAGAAGAAGCGCAACGTAAACTGTTTAATGCATTTACCCAGGCCGCTGGTTCG
>JACPVK010000354.1 GCA_016191795.1 Gammaproteobacteria bacterium | reverse complement strand
TGGTGATAGCCTGTTTATTAACATAACGCATGCTGTTCGTGCACTCGAGTTATTAGTTTATGACAGTTCATACTATAGCTATTTTCTATAAATGCACCATCAGGACGGCAACCGATCATTGACCCGGTAATGCAGCAAAGTACAACTCTCCCATGCTTCACCCACAATCAGAAAAAAAATGTCGATTATTTAAATCCATTAATCTGCTTTCTTCTTATTACCAGCTGGCACCGCCACCACCCGAAAACCAATCACCGAATAAGCCGTGTCGGGTGAATTAGCACTACGGTAATTGGGTCGAATTTGAAACAAGGGGCAATGATACGAGCCGCCACGGCGGACACGTGATTGTCCGTTTGCCGGCCCGGCTGGATCGGTTCTGACACTATTAATATAAGTACCTGGTGCATACCAGTCGCTCACCCACTCCCAGGCATTACCCAACATATCATGCACACCAAACGCATTGGCTTTAAGACTGGAAACAGCTTGTGGCACATCGCCTGAGTTCTGGAAGTGCCAGGCATAATCGACTAACTGGGCGACAGGCATGGGGCGCAATGTATTATTACCTGCACGTGCCGCATATTCCCATTCTGCTTCGGTTGGTAAACGATAGTGATAATCCGGATCCATTTTGCTCAGCTCTTCCGTAAAGCGTTTTGCCATATTCCATGAAATACTAACAACCGGTAAGGATTCCCATTCATCCTGCTGCCAGTACTCGGCCGGCCCCGGCTTATTTTCCATAACCTTCAACCATTGCCCCTGCGTCACCTCGGTTATACCTAACAAAAAGGCTTTTGAGATAATGACTTTATGCTGTGGCAGCTCATCTTTAAAAGCATCAAAATCCGGCTTTTCCATTTCATCTATAACCACCTGCCTTTCAGCTTCCGTAATACCCATTTGAAAATGACCTGCCGGAATTTTTATAAACTCCATGCCAATAATATTCCTCACGCTGTTTTCTGCATGGCTTAACGCTGGAATAAACAGCAGGCTCAGTACCACAAATCTCAATGTAGTGACGCCAATAACAGATAATGTATTCATGATAAATATCCTCCTATGCAGCAGACATTGAACCACCCTGCTCGTTTAATTATTCATAAGCTCCATGGAGCCAAATTATTAACCATGTTTCCATACAATCAACATAGCACCGGAAAATATCAATGCCCCACCTGCCAGCACCGACCAGTCCAGATGATTTTCCCTGTAAAGCAGCCAGGCAATAATGGCAATAAAAACCGGATAGGTAATATCCAGCAAAGCCGCAATAGTGGGGTTAGGGCTTAACTGCATCGCGATATATAACAGGTTGGCAGCAATAATGGCGGTAAAAACCAGCATGATGACAGATAGCCTGATGTCATAACCCGAGTGCCACAGCGTTACCAGGTTGGCGACAATTTTATGGTGAAACAGCGGCAGTAACAGCAGCATGGATATGCTGGTAATAACAAAAATCGTTAACGGTGTATAAATATCCCTGGGCAGGACGTTCGAAACCTTAACAACCAGATTAAAATGCAAGCCCCAAAGTGCTGCAGCAATAATTGAAAAAATCCACCATGGCCAGCTGAACATGCAAGCTCCCCTGTTATCACACAAAATAGTTTAAATATAGCGCAGGGTGGGCACTGCCCACCAGAATATATATACCATACAATATAAGCACCCGCCCAACCGACAAACACCAGGCGCTACAGGAGATCCAACATGATGCGATTTATGCTGTGCCAGAACAATACAACACAGGTGGGTGACAGAGAATTGTTACAGGTTTGGCGGAATAATATCGATAGCTGGATCTGGGTGGATTTGTATAATGAACCAGACGAAGCAGAACGCGCCTTTCTCGCCAGCGAGTTTGGACTGGATGAGAGCTCAATCAATAAGGCGCAACGCAATCGTCATCCACCGAGTATTGAAATCTTTAAGAATTATATCTATCTGCTATTGAAACCGCTGGATGCACAATCCGATTCACTGGATTTCAACACCTACCAGCTAGCCATGTTCACTGCTGATCGTTTTCTGGTAACCCGCCGCTCTAAAGAATCATCTTATCTTGAAAAACGCTGGCAGGCGTTAGTACAGGAAGGCAGTGTCGGGCAATCGCCAATGGCGCTGTTATCCGCGATGTGCCATCGCGTTGCGGAACGCTATGGCAAGATATTACTGGATCTGGAACAGCGCCTCGATGCGATCGAAGATGAACTATTCGACAGCCCCACCGATAGCCTCATGAAAGAGCTGGTAAGCTACAACACCGGTCTGCGTAAAATGCATCGCATCCTGAATTATTATGTCGATATATTCGGCACCCTGCGCCAGCATTTGCATAAAACGGACAACCCCCAGCATGATGCATTTGATGACATTTATTCGCTGATCGAACGATTTACCAGCCTGTGCGCCTTATACCAGAATGTCATTACCGATCTGATTGATGCCTACATCAGCATTAACGGGCACCGGCTCAATCAGATTATGAAAGTACTCACCATCGTCACAGTTGTTTTTGTGCCGCTGTCTTTGCTGGTGGGTATTTATGGCATGAATTTCGAGCACATGCCCGAACTTAAAAGCCAGTACGGTTATTACATTCTGCTATCCATCATGTCGACCCTGGTTGCTGGTTTATTGTATTTGTTCCGGCGGGTACGCTGGATCTAGGCATAATTAGATCAGGTCAGATCACCACTTCGCACATTTTTGAATTGATCACGGCAAAAGCGTTCGACTGAAGTCGAACCTACAAAAGCAGCGATTTTCCTGTAGGTCGGCCTCAATGCCATTAAGTTAAGGAAAATTTGTTCCGTTGTAGGATGGGTGGAGCGCAGCGTAACCCATCAAAATGGTG
>JACPVK010000353.1 GCA_016191795.1 Gammaproteobacteria bacterium | reverse complement strand
GCCAGCCTTGTTCACGCATGGCGTCAAGCAGGCGCTGCCTGAGTCTGTCGATGTATGCCGAGGCTGCCGATGCCGCCATGTTCGCCAGCAACAGGGCAAATTCATCGCCACCCAGGCGTCCCGGAATATCGCTTTCCCGCACCTGCGAACGTATGACTGAAGCGACCTTCACCAGCAGGGCGTCACCCACATCATGTCCCCGGCTATCATTGACCTCCTTGAACCGATCCAGATCAATAAACACCACTGTAAGCGGTGCCCGCTGACGTTGTGCCTGGGCAAACGCCTGCCGGCCACGCTCAAGAAATTCGCGGCGATTGGGCAATTGCGTCAGCACATCTTCGCGCGCCAGTCGCGATTCATTTGCCAGCACACGCCGCAGCGCCCCCATCAACCAGGCAACAAAAACAAAAATAGCCAGACGCATGCAGGTATTGAAAAACAAGGGCAGCGGATCGGCCTGTCCGCCAGCCAGCATACGGTCAGCCACAAACCAGCCGCTGACGACTAACACCGCCAGGCCATAACCTGCAGGCACGCCGACAAACCAGGCGGCAAGCAGCACCGGCAGAATAAAGAACATGTGAAATTCGTAGGCCAGCCCGGTCAGGGTATGCAGGTAAACAACACCAAATGCCAGCGCTGTGGCCATCACCATCACAGTTGTTCTCCACAGCGCACCGGGTTGCCAAAGCAAAACAGCCTGAAATTTCATGGCAGCTCCTGTAAATATTCGCGTCCGGAGTCGAGTTGCGCCCAGGCCAGCGGACTGAATTCACTGCTGGCAAAAATACCTGCCGCCAGCGTGGCGGCCGGTCAACACCCACCACAGCAGCGAAAACAGCAGGCCCCGGCGCAACATGGCGAACATCATGACCTGGTCTCTTCCGGATCATCCGGTTCGTTGCGGAATCGCACCTTGTCCGGCGCATTGGCGCCGCCGGTCATGACGAAGGTCATGGCTTCCTCGATGCTCCAGTCGGTTTGAATGACATCGCTAAGCGGCACGATTTCGATATAACCCGAAGTCGGGTTCGGCGAAGTCGGCACATACACCGCCGCCAGTTCACAGCCGCTGACGCTATCGTGCAGGATTTTGGTGACAAACCCGACCGCCTTCATTTCCGGTGTCGGAAAACTGATCAGTACCACGCGCTGCCCCGACACCGGCGGTTTGCTCATGGTATGCAGAAACCGCTTGGTGCCGCCGTAAATCGTCTGCACCAGCGGCAACCGCACCAGTTGCGCTTCCAGCACCGCTATCAGCTTGCGGCCCAGCACCAGCGAAGCCAGCAGACCAATCGCATACACCACCGCCAGGGTGAGCAAAATTGCCACCAGTTTCTGGAAGGATGAATCCAGCAGCCAGTCCGACACGGTTTGCGACAAGGGTTCGACCAGGCCGGCGGCCGCGCGCAGCAAGGGCGTTCCGGTACTGGCCAGGATGCCGAGCAGGAAATCGAATACCAGCCAGGTGATCCACAGGGGCGCCACGGTAAAAAAACCGATCAGCATGGTGCGGCCGATGTGGTGGCGATGATTCAGTTGTCGAATAGTCTGTTCCGATTCAGTCACGTCAGTACCCCTTCAAATGCAAGCTGTGGAAATTTGGTCACGGCCTTGGCCAACTGCTCCAGGGCACGGCGCAGGGCACTGGCGGCTCGCAATTCGGCGTCCATGACGGTTACCGGCATGTCACCCCGGGCGCCTGCGGCCAGCAACCGCGCCTTGAGGGCCTGATACGCCGCCTGCGTCCTGATCAAGGCCGCCGTCATCGGCGCGTCATCCGCCACCGGCGGGGATTCCTCGCACAGCGCCAGCAGTTCACGTGCCGCATTGCGAAACGCCGTGGCTTCAGGCAAACCGGTAGCCACCTCCGAACCCTGTGCTGTGGCGCCGACAACGGCCGCCTCCGCGGCGGATTCGTAATAACGTACCAGACGCAGAATGGCGGGCAGGCGTTGCGCACTGGCAGGGGACATTTCGGCACGGTTGAGCTGCACAATAAAATCGGCAATGGCCTGGCTGAGACGTGTGACTATTGCCCGGTTTTGCACCAGTGCCTGATCTCTGGTTTCTGCCAGGGCTGCCCGCACTGTGGCCACCGAAATACTGCCCATGCGTCGCACCTCGCGTTCCAGTGCATCCAGCGCCAGCGCCGGCACCGCCAGCACGGTTTTATCGAGATAGCGCGGACGTCCCGCGTCTTCCTCGGCGCGTTTGAAGCGGGCTTCCAGAAAACCTGTCATGCGTGACGCGATAGGCCAGATCAGCACCACACCCAGTACATTGAATACGGTATGAAACAGGGCCAGCTTGGCGGCCGGGGCCGAATCGAGCCCTGACCATTCGCCCAGCAGCGATATGAAGTCGATCAACCAGGGCAACAGCAACAGGGCCACCATGCCGGTGAGCAAATTGAAAAGAATGTGGGCGGCGGCGGCACGTTTGGCGTTGGGCGTGGCGCCGATGGCGGCGATGACTGCCGTCACGGTGGTGCCGATATTGGCACCTATGACCACCGCGGCGGCGCCCTGCGTTGTCAACAAACCGCCCTGAGCCGCGGTGAGGGCCACGGCCAGCGAGGCGCTGGAACTTTGCATCAACACCGTGAGCAACATGCCTATACCCACCTGGATCAACACGTCGCGGAAGCTTTCACCTTCCGGCAGGGCGAAATCTGTCGACAGGCCCGAGAAAGCCTCCTTGAGCATGTCGATGCCGAGGAACAGCACACCGAAACCGGCCAGCGCAAGACCCAGCGCGCCACGCCGCCGGCCTTCGCCGGACAGGCGCAAGATCATGCCAATACCGATCAGCGGCAGGGCCAGCGCCTCGATCTTGAACTTGAGGCCAACCAGCGCCACCAGCCAGCCGGTCATGGTGGTGCCAACATTGGCGCCGAACAGAACCCACAGCGACTGACCCAGCGTCAGCAATCCGGCGTTAACGAAACCAATGGCCGCCACCGTCACCGCACTGGATGATTGCACCAGCGCCGTCACCAGCACACCGGAGGCCAGTCCACGCAGACGTGTTTTCGTGGAATGGGCCAGAATGCGTGCCAGCGCCGGCCCGGCTGCCAGCTTGAGGCCGTCGGTCATCAGCCCCATCCCCAGCAAAAACAGGCCAATACCCCCGACCAGACCGCCGAGCATGACCAGATTACTCATGTGTCGCTTCCCATCTGTTTGTCTTTGTAACTTGATCGCGTTTCATGGTGTGATGCTGCACGCCTGTGATTATTTATTAAAGCAAAGGGGGTCGACTGAACCTCCCCCGTTTAACGGACACTTTTAAACAGAGGCAGATAGCCTCTCATAGCAGTGCCCCAATGCCAAGAAACTGTAAGCCCAGCCAAACCATTAACCCGGGAGTTAAAGCTGGAAGCGCATCGCCTCTCGGAGCAATCAGATCGTCTCGCCAGCGGGTGCCACGCAACGGGGCATCTGGCGCAACCAGTTATACAAGTGGCAAGAACAAATGAGCAGGACAGGTGACAAAATCTTACTCGAAAAAGGGCAGCCTCTGCGCTATTCCGGCTGACGTGTCCGGGGTGCATTTTCCTGGTTACTGCTTTTGCCCGGAAATATAAGCAAGGGCAAAAGACAACATCGCCGGGAGCGAATTTTGAATTTGCAAATGCGAACCCGAAGGGCGAAGTCAGGGAGGGTGTTCGTCACTGACTCGCCGTTCAGGCGAAACAGGAAATGACGGAGTCAGAAATGACAACAGGAAACAAATGCCAGCCGATTATGGTGAAATATCCGGGCCAGGAATCTGAATAACTTTGGTTAATGGTTATCGTTATGTAAGCTCACGATTATTACGAGCGGAAATGATCCGCCATCCCGTATTTTTTCAGGGGCTACAAAACCTGCGGCACCTTTATCTGTAATCAACAGGACAACATGGAAAATCTGGCACAAATTATTTTGCTTCTCGGTGTGGCCGTGGTGGTGGTGGTGAGCTTCCAGCGGCTGCATTTTCCGACCAGCCTGGGTTATTTGCTGGTGGGGTTGATTCTGGGGCCCTATACCATCGGGCCGACGGTGTATGTGCCGGAATTCGAGGCATTGGCAGAGTTTGGCGTGGTGTTTTTGTTGTTCACCATCGGCTTGAGTTTTTCCTTGCCGCAGTTGCATGCCTTGCGGCATCAGGTGCTGGGGCTGGGTACCGGGCAGGTGGTATTCACTACGTTACTGGTGGCGGTGGCGGCCTGGCTGGCGGGTTTGCCCGCACCGGTGGCGTTTGTGATGGGCGCCGTGTTTGCGCAATCGTCCACCACCATTATTGCCAATCTGTTGGCGGAGCAGGGCGAGGAAAACAGCCAGCACGGTCGTTTGGGTGTGGCTATGTCGGTGTTTCAGGATGTGACCGCCGTGCCGTTTCTGGTGATCATCCCGGTACTGAGTGTTTCGCTGGCGCTGGATGTGCTGGCCGGTTCTCTGGGTTGGGCGCTGGTGAAGGCTGTGTTTGCCTTTGCGCTGGTGTTGATTGCAGGCCGCTGGTTGCTGCGGCCGTTGTTTCATTTCATTGCCGAGCATCGCTCGTCGGAGATGTTCACGCTCACCGTGTTGCTGGTGGCGCTGCTCGCTGCCTGGACGACCAACAATCTGGGTTTGTCACTTACCTTCGGTGGCTTTCTGGCGGGCATGGTACTGGGCGAAACCGAGTTTCGGCATCAGGTGGAAACCAGTATCCGGCCATTTCGCGATGTGTTGCTCGGCCTGTTTTTTATCGGTATCGGCATGCGCTTTGATCCGCTGGCGGCGCTGCACATCTGGTATTGGGCGGTGCTGGGCGCGCTGTTTATTTTAATGAGCAAAACGCTGATTGTGGGGCTGTTGATGCGCCGCATCGGCGTGGAATCCCAGGTGGCCTGGCGCACCGGCCTGCTGTTGAGCGTGGGCGGTGAATTCGGTTTGGCGCTGGTTGCCATTGCGCTGGATGCCAGCGTCATCACCAGCAATCTGGGGCAGATACTGATCGCCTCGGTGCTGCTGTCCATGGTGGCTGGCGCGATATTGATTCACTTCAATGGCCGCATCGTATCGTGGCTGATCAAAATCCCGGTACCCGTCGCCGATATTCCCGAACTGGATGTGCCGGAGCGTCAGGTGGTGATAGGCGGTTATGGTCGCGTTGGTCACACCATCGCAGTATTGCTACATTCCAGTGGCGTGCCCTTTGTGGTCTTCGATGCCGATCCCAAACGTGTGGCGCAAGGCCGCATCGATGGGTTTCAGGTGTTTTATGGCGATATCGCCGATGCGGAACTGTTATCCAGCATCCACGCCGACCGCGCCTCGCTGGTGGTATTCACCATTGACCAGCCCGACAAAACCCTGCAAGCCCTTACCTGGCTGCGCCAGAAATGCCCGCAAGTGCCGGTGATCGCCCGCGCCCAGGACCTCGAAACCAGCTCGCGCCTGCTCGCCGCCGGCGCCACCCACGCCTACCCCGAAACCATCGAAGCCAGCCTGCGTCTCGGTGCCACCGCCCTGCAAATATTGCGCGTGCCGCACGACAACATTGATACGGTGATTCAGGAGGTGCGTGACTGGGGATACAAGTCGGTGCTCGAAGAGAAAGCGGAGAAGTGAGGGTGGCGGGGAAAGCTGCGCAGGGTGGTGTTCATGGAACCTGAATTTGCCCGTTTTTGGCAAGATTATGGTTACATAAATAAGCTAAATTTTCCGGCTGTTAACATCTTAAAGCGGCACATCAACCGTTCTTAAAAAACTTCCGCTATCAATCAGAAGCGGCCGTTCGACCATTTTGTCTGATCTTCGGCTGCCACCCTGAAGCGGCAGTTCGGCTGAACTTAAAAAACTTCCGCTATGTCTCAATAGCAGACATTAAGTTTTAGCCCTAAAATTTAGTAAGAGTACGCGAGGTCTTCATTATAACGAATCCGTTTTGACATGATGCCATTTCGCCATGACTGAACCCCTCATATTTCGCAGTATGAGGGGTTTATTTTCTCTACCAACTTACCACGCCTGCAACACCTACATTATTGATTTCATTATTTTCAACAACATTATTACTTGCATCGTCCATGACCAGTACATTGTAATTTACACTTCGCATCACATTCGAAGGCTTATAGCATGTTGTTCTAATTAAAGAGCTTGTTTGACCAGAAGATAAAATTTCCTGGGTCTTCGAACATAACAACTGAAGATCATCATTACTAAACTTATTGTCCGTAGATAAATAATAATTTATAACAATACTATTTAAGCTATTACCACCTTGGTTAAACACCGCATCCAAAACATATACTCTATTGCCACCTGACCTTATCGCACTCATGCTTGTTGGCAGAAAGTCTGGCCCCTGGTCTTCATAAGCCCCGATATCTGGATTACCGATTATTGCTTGATTATCAATATCGGTTGTTAAGCCTACATACACTCCATTATTTATTGCTGGAGATCCTACACCTAGATGAAAATCATAATTAACTGGATCAATAAACAAAGGATTAACATCTAATGATGCATTATCTAACTGTGATATAGATCTCCATTCATTAAGAGAGCTTGCATCGCTCCCTTTCCAATACCAATTATTTGCAAAATCCGATTTGTAATAAATATTATTACTAAAATCTATTCCTGTTGTTATACCGGTACTATGAACAAATACGTCCTTTGAAGCATTATTATAGAAGATGTTGTTTTTTAATATTAAACCAGGGTTATCGAATTGCGATACATATATCCCTGCATGGCTAGTAGTATTAGGTTGAAGACCTCCAAGAATCACATTGTTCAGAATACGAACATTTTTGGCACTTCCAGTGCCGCCACCAATACGAATCCCACCCCACTTCCCGGATGAAGATGGAGTAGCTGATACAGCGCTACCAAATCCATTTATTACATTATATGAAACCACACTACCATCACCACCTTCTGCAATCTGGATACATCCCTGTATACAATTATGAACATGATTCTTTTCTATAGTGATTGGAGCAATTGCACCTACTACAGATATCTCCATGTCCGCATCCTGGTTATCTTGTCCATTGAGATACACTTCATTACCAATAATCTTGATATTTCCGCCCTGATAGGAACCAATTCCGCCTCTATCTCCAAAATCAGAAGCAAGCCTGCCATTGCCAGTAGAAAGACAATTTTTAACCTTTCCACCTTGGGAATTCATATAAATACCTGTACTTCCATTATCGTGCGCAAATAATCCTGAATAAGTAATATCAGTTGT